>JALNYO010000003.1 GCA_023229765.1 Syntrophales bacterium
GGAGAGGCCGGTCATTACCATCAAGGTCAAAATCAGGTTTGCGCAGACAACCGCTGAACCAATCGGAATCAGGGAGGAAAATCCTTTTGCCAATCCGTCTAACAGCACCTTCGGGCTTTTGGGGCGGATCGTCCGGTCTATGTAAGCCAGAATGATGAAGAGAAAAATCGCCAGAACGACGGCGAGACTGATTGAATATCCCCAGTAGATAAAGCCCACGATGATTAAAAGGGGCAGAAAGATATAGGAATAGCGACGAAAATATCCCCAGCCGTAATTCTGGTCGTGTTCAATCGGCTTGAGCCCCATCTTTTTGACGTAAAAATAGTTGTAGGCGAGAATCGCGATCAGATAGAGCAACATGGGGCCAATCGCCATAATGCATACCCACAGGTAGGGAATCGAGAGGATTTCCACCATGACGAAGGCGAGCGATCCCAGCACCGGCGGGGTGATCATCGCGATCGTTCCCGAAGTGGCGGCGATTCCGGCTGCCGTGTACTTGTCATATCCGCTTTTTTCGTACATCGGTTTGCTGATGGTCGAGACGAACTGGGTGTCGGCGGCGCCGGAGCCGCTGAACAGGCCCATGAAAACCGAGGCGAGCGCCGTGACGATCCCGGGGCCGTCCGCCCGGCCGCGGGAGGCGAGCGAGGCGATATTGGCGATGATTTTTCCCAGGTTCAAAACCCCGATGATTCCGCCCATGATGGTGAAATAAACGAGATATTTAGCGGAGACGCCGGTAATCATCCCGAAAAGACCGGCCTCCGTCTCGCTGAAGAGCTTGGCGAGCAGCAGGTCGAAGCCGAAAACGGCGTGGGAAAAGACGCCCCCCATCAGATCCCCGTGGAGGTTGTAGAGAAGAAAGGTGAGTACCAGGCACGGCAGGATAGCCCCGATGTAGCGGTACACCTGGCCTAGCAGCAGCAGCGTAAGTCCGAAGCTCAGCACCAGATCCCATGCTTCGGGAATCATGGCCCTCTCAATGATGTCATGAAAAAAAACAACATGATAGGTATAGGGAATGATCACCAGCAGCGCCGCCAGCTTGTCGGCTATTTTACTGGAACGGGGATAAAGGGTCGGCAGCACCGCCGCCATCCAGAAGATTGTCGCGGCAATGTTTAATTTAACATCCAGACCAATTTTCCAGAAGGAATACAACGGAAAGGCGGCCATGAGCGCAAACACGAAGGCCCCGACTCCGGCCTTTCCGGGGGGGCGCTGGGAGGAGATAAGGTAGCCGGTCAAAAGCAGAAATAAAACGTGAGTGGAGCGCTGCAGCTCGGTCAAATCGAGAATGCTCAGAGAAAAACCGGCAAATGGGGTAAAGGGGTGAATTACCAGATACAAGCTGTAAATACTGGCGATTACCAGCAGGGGCTTGATGACAAATCGCCCGAGGTTGTCTTCCTGACTGATTGGCTCGTTGTGCATGCGTTTTTACCTTTCTGGGGGAAACATGCCTCACCCGGGAGGTTGTTTATGAGTAGATCAGGTATAGGCGACCTCTAAAACAACGGGGCAGCCTTTGTCAACAACAATATGTCTCTTCGTTGACAGTTCGGACATTTGCCGGGATTGTGCAGCGCCTGATCCTGACGTCAGATTTTCTTCCGCTCATCGGTCCAGTAGCGCTCCCGCAACTTTTTCTTTTCTATTTTTCCGGAACCTGTCTTGGGGAGCGACGGTAAAAATTCTACTGATTTAGGGGCTTTGTAACGCGCTATCTGCTCCTTGCAAAACGAGATCAGCTCGTCCGCCGTTGCACTTATTCCGGGTTTCAAAACAACAGTGGCGTGAACCGTCTCTCCCCACTTTTCATCGGGAACGCCAACTACGGCGCACTCCAGAACGGCCTTATGCATGTAGAGGGCATTTTCGACCTCCGTGGAATAGACGTTTTCGCCGCCGGTTACAATCATGTCTTTTTTCCGATCCACGATCGTTACATAGCCTTCTTCGTCCATCACGGCCATGTCGCCGGTATAGAGCCAACCGTCGCGGATGGCCTTTGCCGTTTCCTCCGGGAGCTGCCAGTAGCCGGGAGTCACGGTATCGCCCCGCACAATTATTTCGCCGACCTCTTTTTCATCCTTTTTGACCTCGCCGCCTGCATCGTTCACCACCTTGAGAGCGACGGCGATGAACTCCCGACCGGTTTTTGATTTGAAGCGGAGCTGCTCTTCCGGCGGCAGTCGCCGCAGGTGATCCTTGAGGATGGAAAAGGTCAGGTAGGGGCACGTCTCGGTCATTCCGTAGGTCTGGATGTAGTCGCACCCGAAGGTTTCCACGATCCGGCGGACAACCTCCGGGGCGATCGGGGCGCCGCCGCTGAGCAGCACCCGCAGGCTGCTGAAGTTGTATTTTTTGACCCCCGGATAATTGATCAGCATGTTGAGCATCGTGGGGATAAGATTGGTCAGCGTGACCTTCTTTTCTTCCAGAGCCGACAAAACCAGCGGCGGGGCGAATTCGCCGACAAGAACGTGCGTGCCGCCGACCCAGGTTATCGCCCAGCTTGCCCAGGCGTCCGCCAGATGAAACAAGGGTGCGGCATGGAGCCAGACATCCCGGTCGGTGAGCTGCAATTCCGCAATTGTCCCCAGGGCATGCAGGGAAACATTCTTATGGGTAAGGATTACCCCCTTCGGACGTCCCGTCGTTCCGCTCGTGTAGTAGATCTGGGCGATATCGTCCTCCTTTACCGCAACATCTGCGCAGAAGGCGTCTTTGCCGGCAACAAGTTTTTCATACGAGCGGTCGTTTTTCCCTTCCGGGAACCCGCCGGACGCGTTGCCGGTCCAGATAATCTTTTCGAGAGAGGGAATATTGCCGCGGATTTGCTCAACCGTTTTTGCGAACTTCGGGTCGGCAATAAGCAGCTTTGCGCCGGCGTCATTCAGGATGAAGGCGAGTTCAGCGGCGGATAAACGATGGTTCAGCGGGACGGCGATTGCCCCGATGAGGGCGATGGCGTAGTATGATTCAAGGTAATAATGGCAATTGGGGTGCAAAATGGCTACCCGGTCGCCCTTTTTTATGCCCTCCGCCTGCATGAAGGCGGAAATACTGCGGAGGCGATCAAAAAAATCCCGGTAGGTCCAGCTATTGTTTCCGCAGATGACGGCCTTTTTTTCGGGGAAAAACAGGCAGGCTTTCTTTAATGAGTCCGGAAGAATCATGTTTAAACCTCAAGCGTCTTTATTCCAGGCATCCATAGCTTGGCGAGTCATTTATTTTTTTGCGTGGGAAACGGGGCCGTGCTCTTCAAATCAGTAATTCTGCAATGCAGATTAGCCCCTCTTGCCGCATTGTTCTACGATCGGGCTTTTGCCGGTGTGACAATAAACGGCAGTTTTTCGAAAAATTCACTTTGGGCAACCAGGCGAGTGGAAACAAAACGGGCCTTGCGATTAAAAGCATCCAGACGCCCCCTGCGCCAAGAGGGAGGGGCATCTGGAGCAGCTTAACGGCTGATTTTTAAGCCTATCTCCGTTTGCAGGGAAACCTGTCGCCTGCAACATAATTCTCGCTTGTTAGATTCTCAGGAAACCTACCTATCGCGGGGCTCCACAGCCAGTTGGCACTTTTCATGCAAACAGACGGAAAGTTTGCCCGTATCTTCTTCTGTAACGTGGATGATAAGGTCCTTCTCCGAGCCCCTGCGGCTTCTTATATAGGAGGCGTTCAATACGTGAAGACCGCTATCAGCCACGCAACGGAAGGCGTTGGCGATCTGCTCCGTTGATTCGCAATGGCGTACAATCAGCCGCGATCCCTCCTCGCCGATTCCCAGAATCGGGTTCAGAATCATATAGAAAAAGTCGTTGGTAGTGACTATGCCCACAACCTTGCCATCCTCCATGACGGGCAGGGCGCCGACATGCCTGTCCTGAGCCAGGCGGACGGCATTTTCTATCGTCGTTTCGGGGGTAACGGTGGCCACATCCTTCTGCATAATGTCATTGACCGTCAACTTGGCGAAAAGGTAGTGGATTTCTCCGATGCTCAGGCTTGTCGCCATGGACGGCGAGGAATGAAGCACCCGGTCCTTGGTGACGATACCCTTGAGCTTCCCCTTGTCAACTACTGGAAGTCGTTCGATCTTTCTTTCCTTCATGAGTTTCGCCGCTTCCAGCACCGGGGTATCGCTGGTAACGGTCACTACGGGTGTAGACATGATGTGTCGTACGCGCATGGCAACCTCCTGATTTTGTTATTGGATGAGTTATGCTTCCCTTTTGCAGCCCCCTGACTGTGGGACACGTGCAGAGGCGGATGGATGTTAAAAGAAGCCGGCCTTGTTGTCAAGACAATTTTACAACAGGCAATTCCATCACTTAGCCGGCAGCGCAAGGATTTTTCAATCAGGCAATCTTTTTCATCGTCATTCGATATTTCTCGGCGAGTTCCCTGTAGAGGATGACGCCTTCAGCGGTAGCGATGATATTTTTTGCGGAGGCCTTCTTGATGATTTTTGCCGGATTGCCGCCGACGATTGTTCCGGCGGGAACCCTCATTCCCTGAAGAACTACCGAACCCGCCGCAACGAAAGAGTCTTCCTCGCAGATCACTTGAAACATCAGCACCGCCCCCATGCCGATTATCGTGCGCGGCAAGATATGCACGTCGTGCAGCAGCGCCCCATGCCCGACAATGACGTCGTTTTCGATCACAACCTCTGACCCGATATCGACATGGATGACGGCGTTGTCCTGAAAGCTCACCCCCTCGCCGAGGGTTATGGGACCTAAATCCCCTCTGATCACAGCCCCCGGGCCGATGAAACAACTTTCTCCGATAACGACGTCGCCGATGATCACGGCCTCGGGATGAACAAAAGCGGAAGCCGATATCCGCGGTATTTTTCCATTAAATTCATAAACTGGCATGTAATGTCTCCCTATAAAATATCGTCTGCTCTGTTTTTTGAAAAAATTTAACTTCAAAAAATGCATTTTAATTGAAAAATATCACAAATATTCACCTCTCCCCGCTTGTTGGCAAATGCGGACGTTCTGCAATAGCCTCAATGGGAATATAATTCCAGAAGAAAATTGTGAGAGAGCAGGATTCATCTCTTTTGACCGACAGGGACGGCATTAATTTTTGGCCTAAAAAGGCTAACGACAGAGGCAATTGCAAAACCATTTGTCATTCCCGAATGTCTCTATGGGAAAGCGAAGCTTAATGTTCATAATATGGTTTTTCACGCAGTTAGAACCAGATTCCCGCTCAGAATCGTTGCGGGAATGACAAGAATGGGGAGTTTTGCAATTACCTCGGCAGACATTTTATAAAGTAAGAAATAGTAATAAAAAGTATGAAATAGTATTATAAAGTAATAAAAGGTATTTTTTATCTTGACAGTAGTATTGGGTAAAGTATATCTTTCCGCAAAATCATGTTGCCGGCAACGCACCTTTTGATTATTTCCCGGCATCAAACAATCATTTAAGCGTTTCTATAAAGGGTCCCGATGCTGACTTTTACAGATATTGAGAAAAATTAAAAAAGGAGGTTTTGAAAATGGAGTTTGATGTTCATAAAGTGAAAGGGCCGTTGCGGGGCAAGTTTTTTTCTTTATTGATGATTTTTTTATTCGCGTTTGTTGTTCTTACAGGCTTGTCGGGCCGGGCACGGGCGGAGGAGTTTTCCGGCAAGTTTCCCGTCTTTATCGCCGGCAGCCTGACGGTTCCCTTCAAGGCGGTCGCCAAAGTGTACAACAAGCAGTATCCGCAGGTTGAAGTAATGATCGAGGGCGGCGGAAGCGCCACGACGATCCGCAAGGTCACGGAACTCAAAAGGGAGTGCGGCATCATTGCCTCGGCCGACTACAAGATCGTGCCGAAGCTGATGTTTCCCGATTACGCCGACTGGTACATCATCTTCGCATCGAATCAGATGGTGCTCTGCTATACGGAAAAATCAAAATTTGCCAGGGAAATCAACGCAGACAACTGGTACAAGATACTCCAGAAGGACGGGGTGACATATGGCCGCAGCGACCCCGATCAGGACCCCTGCGGATACCGCACCCTGATGCTCTGGCAGCTCGCGGAGAAACATTACAATGAAAACGGATTATACAACAAACTCTACGGCGCCCGGGGCGATACGATGAAGGCCAAAGCGGTCGAGCTGCTCGCGCTTCTGCAGTCAGGCGATCTCGACTACGCCTTTGAGTACGACTCCGTTGCCCGGCAGCATGGACTGAAGTATGTTCAGTTGCCTGAAAGAATTAATCTTTCCAGTGCCGAGCATGAAGAATTCTACTCCCGGGCCAAGGTAAGCATCAAGGGTGCCAAGCCCGGCCAGAAGATCAATCTGGTCGGAGAACCGATTCTTTACGCGCTCACGATTCCGAAAAATTACCCCGACCAGAAAAAGGCGATGAGTTGGGTAGAATTTCTGCTGAGCGAAAAGGGAATCAAGGCGATGGCTGCCTCCGGCCAGAGTTCCGTTTGCCCCGCCGTAGCCAGTGACAAAGGCAAGCTTCCGGAGGCGCTCAAAAAGTATGTAAAATATTTTCCGCATTGAAGGAGGTTATTATTATGAAGAGCGGTTTTACAAGGATTTTGATCCTTTTCCTGGTCATTTCCGGTGTTTTTTTTGCGAAAGAGGGGACGTGCGGCGACCCGGTTAAATTGAATCTGTATGCCGCCGCCGGGTTGAAAAAACCCATGGATGTTGTCGTTGACAAATTCAGCAAGGAATACGGTGTGAAAATTTTCCCCAATTACGGCCCGTCGGGCGGGCTTTACACCCAGATCATAAAAGGGCAGCCGTGCGACATTTACTTCAGCGCCGACTGGATGCTGATTGAAAAACTGAAGGAAAAGAAGCTTCTGGCCGAGGGGAAAAAAATATTGAAGGATGTCATGGTGCTTGTTGTTTCCAAAACAGGCGAAGAAAAGAAGATTAAAACCTTCGCCGATCTGACGAAGGAGGGAGTGGTTCTGTCGATTGCCGATCCGCGAGCCCCTGTCGGCATGTATGCCGAAAAAGGGCTGCGGAATCTTGGCCTGTTCGACAAGATAATTGCCACGGGAAATCTCAAGGCGAAGCCAAGCACGGTAAACCAGGTGGCCATTCTGGTAGAGAAGGACCAGGTGGATGCAGGGATGATTTTCAAGAGTGTCGCAAACATGTATAAGCTCAACCAGGTTGCGTCTATGGGATACGATGTTACAGGAGATATCAGCTTCGGGATCGGAATTATCAAGGGCGAAAACGAAGATATGGCGAAGAAATTCATGGCCTTTACTGTTGCCCATATAGACGAGTTTGTCAAATACGGGTGGCAGCCCTATGAATAGAATCGTAACCAGAAACATGATTGCCGTTATTTTTGCGCCTTTTTTGCTTCTGCTGATTATTTATCCTCTTGTTGCGCTCTTGACAAATCTGGAAATTCCGGGAATCGTCAAGACCTTTCACGATTATCTTTTCTGGGAAAGCGTGAAAAACACGATGTTTTGCGCCCTTGCCGCAGCGGCTCTTTGTGTGGTGATGGCGATCGGGTTCGGCTATTGTCACCTCTTTTTGAGAAATACGCTGCTGTACAAGGCGGCTAATTTAATGAATGACCTGCCCGTCGCGATCCCCCATACGGTGGCGGGCCTGGCCCTGCTTCTTGCCTTCGGACGAACAAATTTCGGGTTTATCGGTTCCACTGGTCTTGCCTTTACTCTCGTTGCGGTCATTCTGGCCATGTTTTTCGTCTCCTACCCGCTTGCGGCCCGGGCGGTCGCAACGGGGGTTGATCAAATGGACCAGGAAAGCATCATTGTCGCCAGAACGCTGGGGGATACCCCAACGATGGCCTTTCTCCGGATAGCCTTGCCGGGCCTGAGAGAGGCCCTGTTTTCCGGTTTTGTCCTGGCCTTCGCCCGTTCCCTGAGCGAATTTGCCGCCGTGATCATGTTCGGTGGAAATGTTCCGGGTTCAACACAGGTTCTTGCTTCCTATGTTTTTACAAAAGTGGAAGAGGGCGAGGTGGCGATGGCGGTAACGGCGAGCGGCTTCTGTATTATGCTGTCCTTGATACTGGTGTTTTTTGCCGGTCGGGGAAGGAGGAGCCATGCTTAGTATTGAAAATCTCAGCAAATCTTATGGCAGGCAACAGGTTATGAAAAAGGTATCTCTGACGATCGCCTCGGAGATACGAGTCGTTTTGGGCCTGAATGGAAGCGGAAAGTCAACGATGCTCAAGGTTGTGGCGGGCATCCTGCAAGGCGATGAGGGGAAGATACACATTAACGGAACGGACATTGCCGGTTTTTCTCCTGAAGATCGCCATGTTGGATATGTCCCCCAGCAGTCCTCGCTCTTCAGACACATGAACGTGAGGGATAATATCCGGTACTGCCTCCGGAACAAAAGGGGAGCTGATGCAAATATCGGAAAACTGATTGAAATGCTTGGTCTTGAAGAGGTTCTTGATAAGAGGCCAGATGCTCTCAGCGGTGGATTTCAGAGCCGGGTCGCCCTGGCCCGCACGCTCGCTTCTCAGCCCCATGTCATGCTCATGGACGAACCGCTGAGCGATCTCGATCTCGCCATCAAGGAGAAGCTCCTGCCTGAATTTAAACGTGTGCTCAAAACGCTGGGCGTGCCGGTGATCTACGTAACCCACGATCTGACCGAAGCGAACCTCCTGGGAGATCGCTTTTCCTGCATGATCGAAGGCGTTCTTACGAATGCTGATTCGGCGGAAACCGCCTTTGGGTTGATCAAGGAGAGCGTTTTAAGTAAAGATTTGCGAAAATAGATTATAATTATCCCCCGGGAAAGCCGGGGGATAACCTTGCGACTCATTTTTTGTAGAGTTCTTCCAGCAAATATCCGTATTTTTCGATGACCATCAGGCGTTTTAGCTTCATGGTCTGGGTGAGCATCCCGTTATCCACGGTAAAATCATCCAGGATAAACGCGAATTTGCGGGGAATTTCGTAAGAGCCAATGGTTTTTTTGAGATGGTTTTGCACCTCGGCGGTTAGCAGGTCCTTAAATTTTTGCCCGGCGGCATTGGCTGGATCAAAAAGGTCTTTCGGCTCGACCGACAAATTCAATTCTGCAGCTAAATTCTGCAATAATTTCATGTCAGGCACAATCAGACCCACATTGTAGTCGTGTCCGGCCCCGGTGATCACTGCGTTCAAAATCCAAGGCAACACCTTCATTTCCAGCTCGATGGTCTCCGGATGGATATATTTGCCGTTGGCAAGCTTGTATTCTTCCTTGAAGCGGCCGGTGATATACAAAAATCCGTCATCATCGAGACGCCCGCGATCCCCCGTGCGCACGCCCCTCATGCCGTTCATTTCCACAATTACTTCCCTGGTTTTTTCCGGTTTATTGTGGTAGCCGATCATGCATTGCGGGCCGAAACAGAGGATCTCGCCATCGTCGCCGGTCTCGCCTGTGCGCGATCGATCAATGACGACTTTGGTTTTGTTGATCGGCTTGCCGACCGATCCCAGACGATTGCCCATTAATGGGGAATTGATCGTAATAGCCGGGGATGTTTCGCTCAAGCCATAGGCGTCATAGGTGGGAATCCCGACGTCGATAAAGAATTTTGCGATTTCCACGTTCATCGAGGCGCTGCCGGTGACGGCGTTTTCAAGACGTCCTCCAAACCGGGCCCGAATCTTTTTCAAGACGATTGCATCCAGGAGCTTGTATTTTAGACTTGCTTTGCCTGTTTCTCGTTTCAGTTTTGCCGCCTCCAGTGCCATCTCAAAGAGGCGTAATTTTAACCCGCCTTCCGCCCTCATTTTGGCCCAGACCCCGTTATAGACCTTGTTAAAGATGCGGGGCACGGTGATCATGAACGTGGGCTGGATTTTGGGCAAATCATCGATGAGAGTCTCAACCGAACCCATAATGCCAATGGAGCCGCCTCTTATCATAAAGGCGTGCAAATCGGCCGTTATTCCGAAGGTGTGCGCCCAGGGGAGCATGGAGATGCAGCGGCTCTTCTCGGTCAGGTTCAAAAACCAGGCCAGGCCGGCCTTGACATTTTCCGCCAGATTCCCATGCGAAAGCAGGACTCCCTTGGGTTCGCCCGTGGTCCCTGAGGTATATATCAACAGAGCAACATCGGTGGGTTTCGGATGAAGAGCGGGTACAGGTTTCTCCCTGCCTTTTGTCTCCAAGGCTTCCAGCGAGTTTTCCCCTGAGCCCTCAATCAGAAAAATTTGTTTCAAGGTTGGTATTTCACTGGGGAAATTCTTGACCTTCTCCAGCACCTCCGGTTTGGATACGAACAGAACCTTGATTTCGGCATCCTTCACGATATACTGCCACATTGAAAGCAGCTCTTTTTCATACATGGGCACATAGGCGGCGCCCAAACCCTGGGTCGCCATCTCGCCGATCAGCCACTCCTTGCGATTATTGGCGATAATCCCGATTTTATCCCCCGGCTTAACGCCGATTGCCGCTAATCCTGCCCGTAAATTATTTACGCGAGCCGCGATTTGACCGTATGTCGTCCACTGGTAAACCCCCGCGCCGTCTTTCTCTCCGATTAATGGGTTGTTGGCAAATTTCGAGGCGCTGTTTTCAAAAATATCCACCAGATTATCCGGCGCATCAAATTTGCTATTGTACTGGCCATATTCAAAAATCGCCATAATTCTTTTCTCCTTTTCGAGTGGTATAGTTTTGCCGCTATCTATTTGAGTGTATTTTCATAATGCGTATAATCCAGAGATGGCGCCAATGCCTTCCATACAGAGCGAGTATAGGAGGGCTGTTTTTGTCTGTCAAGGCATATCTGAGGTTTTCTGAAAAGGCATTGACAGGGGGTATTTATCGGCGTATCTGGAAAAACATATCATTGTGGCCGTACACAGAGAACAAACATCAGCCCAGCGCGCCGGAAGAAACAGTTCACTTAACTCGCAAATCAAAGAAAGGAGTATCATCATGACAGCTTGTATCTTGCGCATCAACATGAACGATCTGACCTATCGCGTCGAAGACGTCCCGGAAGCCTACAAGAATCTGGGTGGGCGCGGACTGACTTCGTCTATTGTCGCCGACGAGGTTCCGCCGCTGTGCCATCCCCTCGGCCCCAACAACAAGCTTGTCTTTGCGCCGGGCATGGTGACGGGCACGGTTGCGCCCACGTCGGCTCGCGTCTCGGCCGGGGCAAAGTCGCCCTTGACCGGCGGCATCAAGGAGTCCAATGCCGGCACCTCGTGGGCGCGCGACCTGGCGACGCTGCAGGTCAAGGCTATTGTGGTCGAGGGCCAGCCCAAGGGAAAAGGCAAGTTCTGGGGCGTCCATCTTGCCTGGGACGCAGCGGCCGGCAAGCCTAAAGTTGAGTTCTTCGACGCGGCTGAATATGCAGGTAAGAATCTGTACGAGGTATTCCCGAAGGTTTACGAACGGTTCGGGAACAAGGTTGTCATCGCCGGATGCGGCGTGGCGGGTGAACATGGCTACGCTAACTCGGGCATAGCGTACAACGACGAATTCCGACGTCCCAGCCGTTATTCTGGGCGCGGCGGTTTGGGCGCTGTCATGGCCGGTAAGGGACTCAAGCTGATAGTCATCAACAACGACGGCGCTCCCGGCGTGTCCATTGCCGACAAGTCCCTGTTTGATCAGGGACGTAAGAAGCTGGTGAATGCCCTTTTGACCCACGACATCACCAAGCCCAAAGGCACTCTGAACACTTACGGCACGGCGGCCTTAATCAATGTTCTCAACGAGGCCGGCGGTCTGCCCACCCGCAACTTTTCCAGCGGCCGCTTTGAAGGCGCCGGCAGCATCGCGGGCGAGGCCATCTTTGATGGGGTCAAAGAACGTACCGGCAAGGAAACGTACAACCATGGCTGCAGCCCCGGCTGCGTGATCCAGTGCTCGAACACCTGGTACAAACCCGATGGCACGGAGCATACCTCCTGCGTCGAGTACGAGTCGGCCTGGGCGTTGGGCGCCGACTGCGGCATCGACAATCTGGACGATGTGGCGGAGATGATTCATCTGTGCAATGCCTATGGTCTGGACACGATCGAAACCGGCACCGCCATCGCCGTCGCGATGGAAGGCGGCGTGATCAAGTTTGGCGACAGCAAGGGGGCGATCAACCTGGTAGAGGAGATGGGCAAAGCGACCCCGATGGGCCGGATCCTGGGCGGCGGCACTGAGCTTGCCGGCAAGGCTTTTGGCGTGATCCATGTGCCCACGGTCAAGGGCCAGAGCATGCCTGCCTATGAGCCGCGCGCCGTCAAGGGCATGGGTGTCACCTATGCCACCACCACCATGGGTGCCGACCACACCGCCGGCTACACCGTCGCGCCCGAAATCCTGGGCGTCATGGGCAAGCAGGACCCGCTCAGTCCGGAGGGCAAGGCCGCCTTGAGTCGCGCGTTTCAGGCGACTACGGCCTTCATTGATTCCAGCGGTCACTGCTTGTTCATCGCCTTCGCCATTCTCGACATTGCCAGCGGCTATGAAGGCATGGTCGAAGAGACCAACGGCGTTCTGGGCACCAACTGGAGCGCGGACGACATCCTCGCCCTGGGCGGATCCATCTTGAAGAAGGAGCGCGCGTTCAACGAGGCAGCCGGTATCGGCAAGGCCGCCGACCGCCTCCCCGAGTTCATGACAATGGAGCCGTTGCCGCCGCACAACCAAGTCTTTGATGTGCCGGCCAGCGCTTTGGATTCGGTCTTCGCAGAGCTGTAGCAGATTGCAGCATAAATACGGGCGGGGCAACAACTGCCCTGCCCGTTTGCTTCTGAGGCAAGATGCCCAAAATTATAACCGATAGTAAGGGCCGGTTGGCTCTGCCCGAAGATTTTGTCAAACGCCGCCGCCTTGCCGCCCACCGGGAATACTGGCTGGACGAGCGTGAAGGAGAGCTCATTTTTCGCCCCCGCCTTCCCGACGCGCGCAAGCTGTACATCGAGCCGACAACCCGCTGCAATCTCCATTGCCGCACCTGCATCCGCAATGTCTGGAGCGACCCCGAGGCCGAGATGTCCATGGAGACGTTCCGGCGCCTGGTAGAAGGCCTGGAGGTTTTGCCCAACCTGACCCGCGTCGATTTTACCGGTTTGGGCGAACCTCTGTCGCATCCCAACATCATGGAAATGATTGAGGCCATGCGCAGGCGCGGCCTGGCAGTCAGCGTCGGCTCCAATGGTTTGCTGCTCAATCAGGAAAAGGCGCGCGAGCTGGTCAGGCTGGGAGTGGATCGCCTAATTGTGTCCGTTGACGGAGTAAGGCCCGAGACCTACGCCGGCATCCGCGGCGCGCTGCTTTTCGATGTCATAGGCAACATCCGCGGCCTGAATGAAGTTAAACGCGAACTCGGTTCTCTGTTTCCGGCGCTTGGGATAGAGTTTGTCGTTTTGAAAAGCAATGCGGCAGAGCTGTCCGAGTTCACCGGACTGGCGGCGCGGCTGAATGCGGCAAGCGTGCTCGTCAGCAACGTGCTTGCCTATACGGAGGAGATGCGCGAAGAAATCCTCTACGGTTACGATCCGCGTTCCCCCTTCCGGGCAGGCGGCTGGCCGGTCAAGGGCGATAACTGGGTGATGCTGGGGGCTTTGGGGCTGCCGCGCATGCATTGGGGCGCGGAGCGGCGCTGCCGCTTCGTGGCGGATAACGCCCTCGTGGTCGGTTGGGATGGCGGCGTTGCTCCCTGCTATGTCCTGTCCCACAACTATAGCTATTTTGCCATAGACGGTCGGAAAAAACTGGTAAGTCGCTATCTGTTAGGCAATGTCAATCAGCAGTCCCTGTCGGAAATCTGGATGGCTGAGGACTATGTGCGCTTTCGCGGCGAAGTGCGGGGTTTTCATTTTCCCGCTTGCCCCAACTGCGACTTACGGGCAAGCTGCGACCTGCGCGAGCGCAACGAAGGGTGCTGGGGCTGGAATCCGTCTTGCGCCGACTGTCTGTGGGCGCAAGACATTGTCAGATGTTCATGAGGCGAATATGCGCGTTCAAACGAAACTTTTTGCCACCTTGCGCCATTACGCTCCCGGCGCGTCGGTCGGACGTCCCTTTGAAGTTGACCTGGCGGAGGGAGCTACCGTAGCGGATTTGATCCGTCAGTTGGACGTGCCTGCTGAAGAAGTGAAGATGGTTTACGTCAATGCCCGCGCCCGGCCTGTGGATTGGCCTCTGGAAGCCGGCAGTGAAGTCGGGATCTTTCCGCTGATTGGAGGGGGATAGCGTGTCGGATGTTGCAATAGATGCCTGGCTCTATGGCGCTTTGGCGCTTTACGGCGGCCAGTCGGGCGAGGGGAGGAGCTACGCCAACCTGCAGGTGCGCCTGCCGGCGGGAAGCACAGTTAATGATTTAATGGCCCGCCTGAAAATGCCGACGGAGGAGCGGGGGATTACGTTCATCAATGGCAAGTTGAGCGCCATGCCCGGTCTGCAGCCGGATTTGAGTCACGTTTTGTGCGACGGCGACCGTGTGGCCTTTTTTGATCCCCGGAGCATGTGGCCGTTCCAATACCGGAATGGTGTGCCCATGGTCGGCGAGATGGCCGACGCGATGCAGGCAAGCCAAGACCATGGCTTACATCACACTTATAAAGCCTGACACCCACTAAACGCCCGTTTGAGACGCAGCGTGTCTCTCCAATGACTGACTCGGGCGCGAGCGTTTATCTTCGGCACGGACCTTCCTGCTTACATAAAAATATTGGTCGAGCTGTGCGCAATCATCAGAAACACGCGCGGGAAAATACCGAGATAGAAAACCGCCGCAACGCTGATGGCGATGGCAACCGTGGAGCCGATGGAAAAATCGGGAATGCCGATCTCCGCTTCCGGTTCCTTGAAGTACATGTACATGATGACCCGCAGGTAGTAATAGACGGCAACCACGCTGTTCAGCACCCCGATTACCGCAAGCCAGTAATAACCGGAACGGATCGCGTCGGTCAGGACATAGAACTTGCCCATGAAGCCGGCCAGCGGGGGAACGCCCGCCAGGGAGAGGAGAAAGACCGCCATCGCCGCCGCAATCACCGGGTGTCTGCCGGCGAGACCGGCGTAGGATTCGATGCCGGTGTTCGGAAAGCCCTTGTGTCCCAGGATCATTACAATCGCAAAGGCGCCGATTGTCATGAAGCTATAGACGAGCAGATAATACAGAACAGTGGAGGAAAGGGAGCGGTCCCCGATGGTCATGGCGATCAGGATGTACCCGGCGTGGGCGATGCTCGAATAGGCGAGCATTCTTTTGACGTCGTTCTGGCGGAGCGCGGTAAGGTTTCCCAGGGTCATCGTGGCGACGGCGAGGATCCATAACATAAATGTCCATCCTGGCAGAAAGGGATGAAACGCCGTGTACAGAACCCTCAAAAACGCGCCGAACGCGGCGGCCTTGACGCCGGTTGCCATATAGGCGGTGATCGAAGTCGGCGCCCCCTCATAGACGTCAGGCGTCCACATGTGAAAAGGCACGGAGGCTGTTTTGAAGCCGAAGCCGACAATTAAAAGGGCCAGACCCGCCATGAAGGTGGGCGTCGCCATAAAGTTGCCGCTGTTTAAGTATCCGGCGATTTCCCGGATATCAAGCATGCCGGTAGTCCCGTAAATCAGGGCCATGCCGTACAGAAGAAAGGCGGTGGCAAAGGCGCCGAGCAGGAAATATTTGAGGGAGGCCTCCATGGATTTGGCGTTCCCGCCCATCAGACCGCAGAGGATATAGATGGAGATTGACATCAACTCCAAACCGATAAAGATGGTGATAAAGTTGTTCGATGACACCATGATCATCATTCCGAGCGTTCCGAAGAGAAGCAGGGCGTAATACTCCCCCCGGACAATATCCTCCCGGTCAACGTACCGGTAGGATAGCAGGGTGACAAGAATCAGGATGGAAAGGGCAACTCCCCGGAAGAATACCCCGAAATTGTCGATTGTATAGAGATGGTTGAAGATGTCCAGATTGCCGTTCCATAACTGAAATGTGTAATAAAGCGCGATGATGGCCCCGATAAGCGGCATGGCCTCGACCAGAAGCCAGGTGCCGTTCTTTTTGCGCAACAGGGTCAAAAGGAGCGTGGCGATCGCGAAGACGGTGATGACAATCTCCGGGATGAGCCATCCAAAGTCCATTTCAGGTATCTGTACAACCATAATTTCCTACCTTTTCGTATTAGTCGAAAAAATTTTATGAAATCCGTTCATTTTACTGAGCCTTTACCGATATGGCGGGAGCATCGGCTTTGGCATGAATATACTGAAGATAATTAGTCGCCGAGACGTCCATCTTCTTGAAAAACGGCTGGGAGTAAATACCCATGAAGAAGATGAAAAAAACTATCAGCACGAGAATGGTTATTTCCCGCTTGTTGATATCCTTTAATTTCCGATTTTCCTCTTTCTTTATCTCCCCGTACATGACGCGCTGAAACATCCAGAGCATATACACGGCGCCGAGAACAACCCCGGTAGTTGCGATAACGCCGAAGCTCACGTTGCTGCGAAAGGTTCCCAGCAAGATGAGAAACTCGCCGACAAAGCCGTTGGTGCCCGGCAGGGCGATCGAGGACAAGGTGATGATCAGGAAGAATACGGCAAATATCGGCATGGTTTTGGCGAGTCCGCCGAACTCGGCGATCATCCGCGTATGTCTTCTTTCATAGATCATGCCTACCGCGAGGAAGAGGCCGCCGGTGCTGATCCCGTGGTTCAGCATCTGGTACATGCCGCCCTCCAGGCCCTGCATGTTGAAGGCAAAGAGGCCAAGCATCACGTAGCCAAGATGGCTGACCGAGGAATAGGCGATGAGCCTTTTTAAGTCGCTCTGCATGATGCACATGATCGCCCCATAGACAATCCCGATGAGGGCAAGGATGGAGAGGATCGGCGCCGCGGCGAAGGCTGCCTGCGGGAACAGCGGAATGGCGAATCTCAGAAATCCGTACGTCCCCATCTTCAGCATGACCCCGGCCAGGATAACGCTGCCCGCGGTCGGCGCCTCGGTATGAGCGTCCGGCAGCCAGGTGTGAAACGGGAACATCGGCACCTTGATCGCAAAGGAAAGGGCGAAGGCGGCAAAGAGCCAGTACTGTTTCGCAAGCGGGATATTCGCCTTGTAGAGTTCAAGCAGGTTGAAGGTGTAGGAACCGGACTCGGCGCCGTAATGGAAATAGAGGGCCATGATCGCCAGCAGCATCAGCACGCTGCCCGCCATCGTGTAGAGGAAGAACTTTACCGCCGCGTAGATCCGGCGAGGCCCGCCCCAGACGCCGATCAGCAGATACATCGGCACCAGCATCAGTTCCCAGAATATGTAGAAAAGCACGAGATCAAGCGCGCAGAGCGCCCCGACCAGCGCCGTTTCCAAAATCAAAAAGGCGAAGTAGTATTCCTTTACCTTGTCTTTGATGGCATCCCAGGATGACAGTACGCAAATCACCGTCAGGAAGGTGGTGAGCATCACCAGCAGCATGCTGAAACCATCGATTCCCAGATTATAGCTGATGCCGAGCTCCGGAAACCAGGAGATGTTTTCCGTGAACTGCATTCCGGCGGTCGTTTCGTCAAAACTGAAAAAGAGCGGCAGAGAAAGCGCAAATTCGATGATCGTCCAGACAAGCGTCAATCCCTTTGTCAGCGCGGGGTTGTTTCGCGGCAGCAGCATTACGACGATGGCCCCGGCCAGTGGGAGAAAAATGAGTACGCTCAAAAGGGGATATGTCATGTTCATTCACCAATCCAGTATAATAAAATAAAAAAACATCTGTTCAATGTTGACCAAACGCCTTAAAAAAGTGGCGCAAAGACGATATAGCCGACGACGATAATTGCCCCGAGAATCATGCCGAACGCATACTGCTGCACGACGCCGGATTCAAACTTACGCAAATGACCGCCGGCCCATTGCAGGAAATTTCCCGTACCGTTGACGATTCCTTCGATGATCCCGATATCCACGACCTTTAGGAGGAACGCCCCCGCTTTCAGAATCCCTCGGACAAAAACAAAATCGTATAGTTCGTCAACGTAGTATTTGTTATTGACAACCTTAAAGAGGCCCGGAAACGCCGCCGTGAACTTTTCGGGGAGTTTCGTATTGCTGACATAGAGCCAATAGGCGATGAGGATGCCGATCAGTGCGGTTACAACCGAGGCGACCATGAGGGTCATTTCCAGAGAAGCTTCGCCAGCCGCCTCCGCTCCGGAAGCCCAGGCGCTGCTGATGAGACTAAAGCTGGCTGCCGCCGCTTCCGAATGGGCTGTTCCTCCGCCCAGCACCGGGGCAAGGAATTGGTCAAAAAGATTGGTCCCTCCGAGGATGTGGGGTATCCCGACATAACCGCCGGCAATGGCCAAAAAGGCCAGGATCATCAGCGGAACGGTCATCACCTTCGGCGATTCATGAATGTGGTGCTTGATCTCCTCCGGGACGTGGCTTTCGCCGTAGAAAACCCTGAAGAGGAGTCGGAACATGTAAAAAGCCGTCATTCCGGCGGTAAGCGCGGCCAGAAACCAGATCAGGATATGGCCGTGCGGGGAGCTGAAGGCCTTCCAGAGGATCTCATCCTTGCTGAAAAAGCCGGAAAATCCCGGGATGCCGGCGATCGCCAGGCAGGCGATAAAAAATGTCCAGAAGGTGACAGGAATCTTTTTTCTCAGTCCGCCCATTTTTCGCATGTCCAGCTCGCCGCTCATCGCGTGCATGATGCTGCCGGCCCCGAGGAAGAGCAGCCCCTTGAAAAAGGCGTGGGTCATCAGGTGGAAGATGCCGGCGGAATAAGCGCCGACGCCGACGGCGACAAACATGTAGCCGAGCTGACTGATCGTCGAGTAGGCAAGCACCTTCTTGATATCGTACTGCGCAAAGCCGATCGTTGCCGCGAAAAACGCCGTCAAAACGCCGATTATTGCGACGATCATCATCGTGTCGGGGGCCATGCTGTAGAGAAAATTGAGACGGGCGATCATATAGACCCCGGCTGTCACCATCGTTGCCGCATGGATGAGGGAGCTAACCGGCGTAGGACCTTCCATTGCGTCCGGGAGCCAGACATAAAGGGGAAGCTGCGCGGACTTGCCCACGGCGCCGACAAAAAACAGGAAGGTTATTATACTGACCAAGCTCCCGTTGAGGAGGTGGGCGTTAGTTTTTATTTCTCCGAAATTAAGCGTCCAGACGCCCTGTGCGCCGAGGCTCAAAAAAATCAGGAAGATCCCCAAAAGAAAGCCGAAGTCTCCGATCCTGTTGACAATAAAGGCCTTTTTCCCGGCATCCGACGCGGAGTCCTTCTGATACCAGAAGCCGATCAGCAGATATGAAGAGAGCCCGACCCCCTCCCAGCCGACAAACATCATCAGCAGGTTGTTGCCGGTAACCAGCACGAGCATCATGAAGACAAAAAGGTTAAGCTCTACAAAAAACCGCTTGATGCCGGGATCGTGCGCCATGTAGCCGATCGAATAAACGTGGATAAGAAAGCCAACGCCGGTGACTGTAAGGGACATGACCAGGGAAAGCGCGTCAATTTTGAATCCCAGCGGTACGTAAAGTTCCCCGGAGGAGATCCAGTTGTAAATATTGATTTCGAATACCCTCGCTGCCGCGGGCATCTGAAGAAATTCGATAAAGATGGCGACGGAGGTGAGAAAGGAGAGAAACACCGCCAGGCAGGCGATCCAGGAAACTGCGCCCTTGGACATTTTGGCGCCGAAAAAACCATTGAAAATGAATCCAATTGCCGGGAAAAGTGGTATCAGCCAGATGTAGTCAGCCATTTATCTTTCCTTTTTTAAAAAGCGTTGTTAAAAAATTTTACTCCCGCAGTCCTTCTCATTCCAGCCACAAGGGGCAACGCCCGCTCAGCCCTTCAGGAGGCTTGCCTCATCAGCATTGACGGCGCCCCTGATCCGGAAGAGCATTACAAAAATGGCCAGACCAACCGCTGCCTCGACGGCAGCTACCGTCATCACGAAAAAAACAAACACCGAGCCGTCCATTGAGGAAAAGGCGTTGCCGGAGGAGATGAAAACCAGGTTGACGGCGTTCAGCATCAGCTCTATCGACATGAAAATGACGATCGCGTTTTTGCGGGTAATGGCGCCGATTGCCCCGATTACAAAGACGATGGCGCTTAAGATGTAACAGTAACTTGCTGGAATTTCCTGCAACATGTCTAACTCCTGTCGGTATGTTTGATTAGCAACGGCGCCCCTAAGTTATCCCGTGCATCATTTGCTTTTCCGGGAAAGAACAACGGCCCCGATAATCCCTACCAGTAGAAGAATCGAGGCGATCTCGAACGGGAAAAGGTACTGACCGTAAAGCAGGGTTCCGACTGTTTTTGCGTTTCCCAGGCTGGTCACCGCCTCTGCCGGGTAAGAGCCGATTTTCGCTGTGGTCTGATAAAAAAGGGCGCCGAAGATCAGCTCGAGCAGAAGAATTATCACCGCCAATGACCAGGCCGCCTTTTTCGTGAAGTTCATGGAGATTTTTTTCTGTTCACTCTGCGCGCCGTTATCGAGGCTGACCATCATGATGACAAAGAGGATCAGCATCATGATCGCGCCGGCATAAACCATAACCTGCGCCACCGCGATGAACTGGGCATTCAGAAGCAGGTAAATGACGGCCATTGCGAAGAAGGTCAGGATCATCCACAGGGCGCTGTGGACGGGATTTTTTCTTGTCGTCATAAGCAGAGACGAGACGATAACCACAAGCGCCGCAACGAAAAAAACAATCAATTTGAAACTTATTGCACCCATCATCCTATCCTTTTTGCGGAAAGCAGGCTCTCTTTCGTCAGTTTAAAATCAGCCCGTGAATAGTGTATGAATTCATAATCCCCGCCCAGTCTGATCGCGTTTACCGGACACGCCTCCTGGCAGAATCCGCAAAAGACGCACCGCAGGGCGTCAATATCATAGCTCCCCGGGTAGCGCGTGCCATCCTCCCGCTCCTTGATTTCCAGCTTGATGCAGTGAGAAGGGCAGACGGCGACGCACAGGCCGCAGGCGACGCACGCCGTTTCTCCCTGATCATTCTTTTCGAAATAGTGCATGCCCCGCCAGCGTGGCGAGACAGCCCTTTTCTCTTCCGGGTAGCGGATCGTCACCGGCTTCGAGAAAAAGACCTTTAACGTTAACTTGAGACCTTTCAGCAGCGGAATTATCATAAAAATTGCCTCATCTATCTAAGCGCTACAATTAAAGCGGTGACAACGACATTGGCGAGCGCCGCCGGGAAAAGGAACTTCCAGCCCAGCTTCATGATATGGTCATACCTCATACGCGGGAAGGTGCCCCTGATCCAGATGAAGATAAACACCATCGCAAATGTTTTTCCGATGAACCATACCGGGCCCGGCAGGAAAGGGCCGAGCCAGCCGCCAAAGAAGAGGGTAATCGTCAGGGCGGCAACCGTGACCAGATGCGCGTATTCGGCGATCATGAACAGGGCGAATTTCATCGAGCTGTACTCGACGTTGAAGCCGCAGGCAAGCTCGCTTTCTGATTCCGGCATGTCAAACGGCGTGCGGTTGATCTCGGCCAGCGCCGCGACAACATAGAGCAGAAACGCAAACGGCTGGTAGAGAATGAACCAGCCATCTCTCTGCGCTTCGACAATCTGCGTCAGGCGCAACGAACCGGCAAGGATGATCGTGCCGATGAGGATGAGCCCCAAGGCCACCTCGTAGCTAATCATCTGCGCCGCAGCCCGGAGCGAGCCCAATACGGCGTACTTGTTGTTTGAAGCCCAGCCGCCGAGGACAATGCCGTACTCTCCCAGGGTGCCCAGCGCGAAGATGTAGAGAAGGCCGATGTCAATGTCGGCAATGACCAGTTTAACTTCGCGGCCCCAAATGGTGAAGCTGTCGCCGAAAGGGATGACGGCGAACATCGAAAGGGCTGTGACGAACGTGATCATCGGGGCGAGCACATAAACCGTCTTGTCGGCATTTGTGGGAATAATGTCCTCTTTGACAAAGGATTTTATCCCGTCCGCGATCGGCTGCAGCAGCCCCCAGGGGCCTACCCGGTTGGGGCCGAGCCTGACCTGAAGGTAACCGAGGAACTTGCGTTCGATCAAGGTCAGGTAGGCGACGCACAGCATGAGGATGGTCACGACCACCACGATTTTTATCAGAGATTCGAGGGTGTAGTAGTAAGGTTCCATTTTCAGCCCTTGGAAAAGAGTTGCGTCCGCCGCCCAGGAACAACGATCTTGTTGTCTTGCCTGGCGAGGGAGCTTTTTTTATGTTCAGAAACTTCTTTTTTCTTCACAATCATGCCTTTTTTACGGCAACATCGTTTACCTTGGCCGGTCGCGCAAAGAGGGAAAGCATTTCGCCATGTTTACTGAAAAGAACGCACTCCAGCGAACCCTTCCGGATGCCCTTTTTGACGACAACCGGGCTGGTCGCTGCCCCGGCGTCTCCCGCAAGCGCGACGACATCTCCGGTAGATACATTCAGTTCAGCTGCATCCTCGGGGGATATCCGCAACAGATCGGTCTGAACTCGCCCAACGCCTTCTCCATAAACCGTCATGTCGGAGAGATGGTGATTCATGAACAGATCGCGGAGGATCAGCTTGTACCTGCCGGTGTCTTTATGAGCAGGCTGGTTGGCTTCTCCACTGCTAAATTTGGCAAAGGCCGGTTTGTCGGTTTTTACAGCCAGCGTTTCAACCCCGTCCCCACCTTTTGCAAACAGACCGGCGAGGCGAATTTCAGCGGCAACGCTTTGGGAATTTTCATAACTCTTTCCGCCCAGAAGCCCGAGCAGGCTGTTGAGGAAGTCGAACCCGGCGGATGGCCCGCTGCACGCCTTATGCACAGTGCTTACGGCGCCGTTTCCCGAGATGAAGGAGCCATCCTTCTCGGCAAAGCCGGCGGAAGGGATGACGATGCTGGCGCTGTCCATAACCCTGGTCGGCAATATATCGCAAACGGCTACAAACTCCTGCCGGGCGAGAGATTTTTTCACTAGTTCGCCGTTCAGATACTGGAAGGGGTCGTCTTCATAGAGAAAGATTCCGGAGATGCCGGAATTGTCCAGGAGACTGTCCGGGGCGGCCATTTCCTTCAGCAGCGAAACGGCGCCGAGGGCGTTTGCCTGCAGTGCAGCCGCCATGACGAGTCCCCGTTCCGGGAGACCCTTCAGCAGGCAGAAATTCAAAAGCGCAGTCAGACTCGCCTCATTATCCGTGATCCCGGAGGCGAAAATTACACAGACGCTGTCGGCATCGGCAATAAGCTGATACGCCTTATTGATCAGGCCGGCGTCAACGCCGCCCGGGGTCTGCAATGCTTCTGCCGAAATTCCGGAAAGCGACTGTTTTAATTCTGCAAAACCGGCAAATGTTTCGGCAGTTTTATCGTGTTTGCCGTCCTCGAGGAGCCGGGCGGAAAGTGCGTTGAAAATCCCGGCGTCACTCCCCGGAAGTGCCTGCAGATGGGCGCTGGCAATGCGGGCGAGCGAATTGTCAAGGGGGTCAATGCTCACAATCCGGGCGCCGGTGAATTTTACCGCCTCTCTGACCTTGTTGGCGAGCAGATGGTTGTTGATCAGCAAATCGGCGCCGGCAACGACGATTGTTTTGCAGCTCTTGATCTTTTCGTAATCATAAACCGGGCTTATCCCCATGCGCGCAAAGGCGGAGGCGACTTTCCCGGTATGATAAGCCGCAGCAGAAGCGATCTGGGAATTTTTGAGCGTAGAGGCGATTTTGGAGATGAGAAACAGCTCTTCGTTGGTGGCCCGGGGAGAAACGATAAACCCGACGCCCTTGCCTTCCGCAGAGAGTTTCTTCATGTTTTCCGCTGTATAGCTCAACGCCTCTTCTTTTGTGAGCGTCTTTTTCTGATTGCCCTGATAGGGTTCCCGGAGCCGCTGGTCGCTGTTGACGAAATCATAACCGAAACGCCCCCTTACGCAAAGCGAATCATTATTGGGCGGGAGATTTTTCTCGGTGACGACCTTGGTTATGATCTTTCCGTCCACGACGTTCAACGTTAACTGGCAGCCAAAGCCGCAGTGGGGACAGGTTGTCTCTATCCGCTGGCTTTGCCATGTTCTTGCTTTAACCGGGCTCAACTTTTCGGTCAGGGCGCCGACCGGACAGACCGAGAGGCACTCCCCGCAGGAGATGCAGTCGCCCGCGTCGCTGGCCGCGATCCTTGCTTCAAAGCCGTTGCCGACGATATCGATTGCTGCCCGTCCCGATACCTCCCGGCAGGCGTTAAAGCAGCGGCCGCAGAGGACGCACCGCGCCTCCCAGTAGCGGATAAGCGGCGTCGCGTATTCTTCCCGGTGATCCTTGCGAACGGCTTCGTACTCGGCTTTTTCGATTTTGTGCTCATAGGAGATGTTCTGAAGCTGACATTCCCCGCCCTTGTCGCATTGGGGGCAGTCGAGCGGGTGCGAGGTGAGGATCAGTTGCAAAAACTGCTGCCTCATCCTGAACAGCTTATCGGACTGGATCGTAACCTTGATGCCTGCAAGCGCCGGGGTTGTACAGGCGGTCATCGGCTTGTCGTAACCGTCCACCTCGACGAGGCAAAGGCGGCAGGAGCCGATGGGAAAAAGTTTTTCATGAAAACAGAAGGTAGGTATGTAGATGCCGCTTGCGCGAGCCGCCTCGAGGATCGTTTTCCCCTCCTCGGTAAAAACTTCTTTTCCATCTATAATCAAGCTAATCATATCTTTTCCTTACCGTTTAACCCAGGGCGATCATGCCTATTCTGTAGCAGCGCAGACAACGGGCGGCCTCTTTTATGGCTACATCCGTTGTGTAACCATCCTCCACTTCGGCGAAGTTCCACTTTCTTTCCAGAGGGTCAAGCATGGGCAGGTGTGACTTGTGCAACCCGCCGATTATACCGATATGTTCCTTTTCATTGTAAACGCCTAACGTGGCAAAGAGGTTGCGGAAGTTTTCGTTCGAAGAGGGCGCCACCTTATCCCCTTTTAGATAGAGGTCGATCTTTTCCGCGGCCCGCTTGCCGTTGCCGGTTGCCCTGACTAAAACGTCCGGGCCAGTCACGCAGTCGCCGGCAGAAAAAACGCCCGGCTGCGACGTCTCAAAGATTTCGGGATCAACAACTACGGTGTTTCGCTTTGTGGCCTTTATGCCATCGGCTTCGTTCAGGAATGACAAATCAAGCTGCTGCCCGATTGCCGGAATGACGATGTCTGCATCAATAACAAACTCAGAACCCTTTACCGGAACAGGCCTGCGCCTGCCGCTCTGGTCGGGCTCGCCAAGTTCCATCCGAATCAGCTCAACCCCGACAACCTTTCCTTCTTTGGCGATGATTTTTGTGGGGTTGCAGAGGTAGTGGAATTTTACCTCTTCATCCTCGGCATCCTTGATTTCGACAGGATCAGCCGGCATTTCCGCCTTGGAACGTCGGTAAACCAGGTTTACATCCGGTTTTCCGATGCGGAAAGAGGAGCGCACGCAGTCGATTGCCACATTGCCGCCGCCGACAACGACCACCTTCTTGCCCGCCGGATAGGGATCGCGACCGAGATTGATGTCCAGCAGGTACTTTACGCCCGGGATATAACCGTCGTAATTCTGATCCTCGCCTTCTACCCCCATCGGCATGCTGCCCTGGGCGCCGACGCCGATGAAGATGGCATCATAATCCTCGCGGAGCTTGGCGAAGGAGATATCCTTGCCAACCTGAACGTTATAGCGGATTTCCACCCCCAGCTCCTGCACCAGCTCCACCTCACGATGAAGGATATTCCTCGGCAGGCGGTAATCGGGGATTCCCATTGCCGCCATTCCGCCCGGCTCGGGGTGCCGTTCAAATATCGTTGCCTGATGACCCATCTGGATCAGATAGTTGGCGCAGGAGACGCCGGCGGGACCGGCCCCGATTATTGCAACTTTTTTGCCTGTTTTTGCCGCGGTGGGGATTTCCTGATGGCGGTTCGTGTCTATTTCGTAATCGGCGACAAACCGCTTCAGATATTTTATTGACAGGGAGTCATCTACATTGGTCCGTCGGCAGCTTGATTCGCAGGGGCGCACGCAAACCCGCCCCAATGTTCCGGGAAAGCAGATGCTCTTGCGGATGGTGGCAAGCGACTGGGTGAAACGCTGCTCGCTGATCTCTTCAATATAAGCGGGGATATCAAGCCCGCTCGGACAGACGCTCAGGCAGGGGGCGGTGACAGAATAGCGATAGTTTGCGTCCGGCGATTTCTTTTTGCCGGCAATTGCCTCGGCAAAGGCCTTGGGAAAATACTGGAGGGCGTGCAGGATGGGAATCAGGCCGGTCTGGCCGATGGAGCACTTGGAACCATCCCTGATCGAGGGCGCCAGCTCCTTTATTTTATCGATATACGACTGCGTGCCTTCGCCGGCGGCGATCTTTTTTAACATATCGCTGATGATGCCGGTTCCTACCCGGCAGGGAAAGCATTTGCCGCAGGATTCACTCTGGACGGCCTGGGCGTACTTGGCGCACATGCCGACAATGTCAACGCCAGCATCGCGAATGACGATCCCATCCCAGCCGAGGAAGGCCTTTATCGGCTCTCCTGGGCTGAATTCGTCCAGAAGCTTGGTCTTTGCAGGCGCCTTAGCGTCCGCCGCGACTCCGCGGTTGTCGATCACTTCGTCCTGCCAGGAACTGAAAATTACGTCTGCCATAGTCATTGCTCTCTCAAAATACGAAGCTTTACAGTAGCGAACCCGTTTTTACGCCCTACCGGTCGATCTCACCCAGAACGATGTCAATGCTGCCGATGGCGGCGACAATATCCGCTACCAGAACCCCGTCGATCATCTTCGGCAGGGCGCCTAGGTTAATAAAGGAAGGCGGTCTTATCCTCACCCGGCAGGGTTTGTTGGAGCCATCGCTGACAACGTAAAAGCCCAGCTCGCCCTTCGATGATTCAATGGATGCATAAACCTCGCCGGGAGGCGGTTCAAAGCCCTCCTGCATGATCTTGAAGTGTCTGATGAGAGACGCTATATCCGTTTGCACATCCTTCTTGGCGGGGGGAACGATCTGGGGCGCGTCCACGGCGCCGACAGGGCCGGCGGGAAGTCTCTCGACGGCCTGCTTGACGATCCGGCCTGACTGCCGCATCTCGATGAGCCTTACCAGATAACGGTCATAGACGTCGCCGTTTTTCCCCAGCGGCACTTCGAAGTCGAAATCCTCGTAACTCGAATAGGGATAGGCCTTTCTGACGTCGTAGTTGACGCCGGAGGCCCGCAGCACCGGGCCGGTCACCCCGTAGTTGATGCAATCCTCGGCCGACATCGCCGCGACATTCATAGTTCGTCGCTTCCAGATCGGGTTTTTGGTCAGCAGGGTTTCGTAATCATCGATCCGTTTCGGCAATTCTTCGATGAACGCCGTCACGCGGGGAAGAAAGTCATCAGGAATGTCGTCGGCAAGCCCGCCGATGCGGATAAAACTCGGCGTTATGCGCGCGCCAGTTGCCAGTTCCAGGATTTCCAGGACGGTCTCCCGTTCCCGGAATGTATAGAAAAGCACTGTCATGGCCCCGAGGTCAAGGGCGTGAGTTCCCAGCCACAGCAGATGGGCCGCGATCCGCTGCAGCTCGGCCATCATCACCCTTAAATACTGGGCTCTTGGGGGAATCTTGATGTCAAGGAGTTTTTCTACTGCGAGGCAATAGGCGAGATTGTTGGAGATGCCGCTGGTGTAGTCCAGCCGGTCCGTGAGCGGCAGTCCCTGCCGCCAGGTCATCGTTTCGAAGAGCTTCTCGATTCCCCGGTGCAGATACCCGATGTGAGGTTCCGACTTGGCGACGTTTTCACCGTCAAGCTCCACAAGTACCCTCAGCACGCCGTGGGTTGCAGGATGCTGCGGTCCCATATTAATTGTCATGGTGCGTGATTCAGCCATCGCTTTGATGTCCTCAAAAAGTCTCTTTTTATTCGTCTAAACAAACCTGGAACGGTTGATCGAAATTGGGCCCCTTGACGTCGTAATCCTTCCGTAAAGGGTAGCCGACAAAGTCATCGGGCAATAAAATATGCTGCGGATTAGGATGATTTTTGAATGTTATTCCGAACATCTCCGCTGTTTCGCGTTCCATCCAGTTTGCCGCTTTCCAGATAGCGCTGACTGAATCAACTGCAACGCCCGCGGCTACTTTTGTCTTTATCCGGAGTCTGTTATTGAACTTCATGCTGTGCAGCAGGTAGGCAATGGTGAAACGGGGACTTTGGCTGGGAAAATCAACTCCGGCCTGGTCGATGAGCATGTCATAGGCAAGCTCGGTATTTTTCCTGAGAAACGTCATGACCTCGAAGAGATTCGGCGCTTCAACAGTAACGGTTGTTTCCCCCCTGAACTCCTCGATTCCCGCGACTGCCTGCGGGAATTTTTCCTTTAACAGATTACCGGCTGAGCGACTATCCATTGTTCCCCCAAGGCAAGCTGACCAGATTTCTCTGTCCGGCTGGTTCAACGGCTATCTTTTTCTGCAGTTCGATTATCGCCTTCAGCAATCCTTCCGGGCGGGGAGGGCAGCCGGGCACATAAACATCGACGGGGACAATCTGATCGACCCCCTGCACAACGCTGTAGGATTGGAAAATGCCGCCGCTGCAGGCGCACGCGCCGTAGGCTATGACCCACTTGGGCTCCGGCATCTGTTCGTAAATGCGTCTCAAGATCGGCGCCATCTTTTTGGTTAGCGTTCCGGCGACGATCATCAGATCCGTCTGGCGGGGGGAGGGGCGAAAAACCTCGGCGCCGAAGCGGGCGATGTCATAAGTGGCGGAACTGGCAACCATCATTTCGAGGGCGCAGCAGGCGAGCCCGAACGTAACCGGCCAGATTGAATTTTTCCTTGCCCAGTTGATAACTTCTTGCAAGGTGGCGGGCACGGCAACTTCTACTCCCATTCCAAGGCCCCTTTCTTCCATACATACAGATAACCGACGAGGAGGATGATTACAAAAAACAGCATCTCCAGAAACCCGAACAGCTTGAGACTCCCTGTAACCAAGGCCCAGGGATAAAGAAACATAATCTCGATATCAAAGATCAAAAACAGCATTGCGGTCAGGTAATAACGGATATTCATCTTCATGCGGGTCGGCCCGATTGTCCGCATCCCGCATTCATATGTGTCAAGTTTTGTTTTTTGAGAGATTTTATTTCCAAGGATGGAGGAAGCGCCTACAATGAGACATGCTATCAGGAGTGCAAAAACGATAATTATCAGAATCGGAATATAATTGACCATGCTTTAGAACCCCTTTTGTAAAAGTTCAGCGCATGAAATATAGAACCGGCGCCGGACGGGTTTTCATCGCATATCTCAGGTCGCGGATGACAGAAAGGCGATTGCTTGAGACCATCGCTTTTTTCCAATCATCAGGAGCGGCTGCTCCCACCCGAAAGCGGTGCCTTGCTACACCGAAGGTTATCGTCTTGTCAAGCAAAAATTTAATCAGTTTTTCAGCTTGACAAAAAAATGTTTTGAACGCATGAAAAACCTATGCTTTATATGCAATCACGTTTTTGAGGGGAACAGAAAGATGCGGAGCTGCTGTTTTTGGGGGAGAACCATTATTTATATCGTGTTTGTCGCATTGACGAGCGGTATTGCTGACGCGGCGGATGCCGGATTCATGACGCTTCCCGAAAGCGTTGATATCGCGATAAAGCAAAGCCTGCGAGTCAACTCGGCCAAAGAAGGGGTGTTAGGGGCCGAGGCTGTGCAGAGGGAGGCTTTTACCGGGTTTCTTCCGAAGTTCAGCACTTCTTACAGCTATACAAGGTTAAACGAAGAGCCAAGTTTTCTTTTCCCGGGCCTTTCCTTCACCCTGCCCGGCGTGCCGCCTGTCCCGGTAAATATGCCTGCCCAGAGACTCGCCACCGGCACGAAAAACAATTACAACTGGAACGTTGAGGTCAGGCAGCCTCTTTACGCGGGGGGAGGGATTGCGGCCGGTTACGAGGCGAGTCAGGCCGGCGCTGAAATAGCCCGCCTGACCGAGCAGCAGACGATTCTGGATGTTGTTTACGAGGTAAGGATCGCTTACTTCAACATCCTGAAGGCGCAGCGGGTTATGGAGGTTGCGATCCAGGCGCTTAAAAGGTTGACCGCCCATCGTGACGCCGCCGGCGCTTTTTATGAAACCGGAATTATTCCCCGCAACGATCTGCTGCGGGCGGAGGTTGAACTGGCGGCGGGCAGACAATCCCTGCTGCGGGCTGAAAACGGCGTGGAGCTGGCGAAGGCAAGATTCAACACCTTGCTCAGGAGGGATATCAACTCCTCGGCAACTATCGAGGACAGCTTGACAGAATTCGTTGCCGTTGAACCCCTTGATGCCTGCATAGCCGCTGCCTTGACGCGCCGTCCGGAGATACAAGCTTATCAACTCAGATGGAATCAGGCGAAAATTCTGGTAAAACAGGCCAAAAGCGAATACTACCCGAATCTATCTCTTTTGGGAAATTACGCACGGTACGGGGACACGCCGGGTGTAGCCGGGAGCGACTACCGCGATCAGGAAAACTGGTACGTCATGGCGGTTGCGAACTGGAATTTCTGGGAGTGGGGAAAAACTAAAGACCGCATTGACGCCGGGAAAAGTCGTGAAAATCAGGCTGCCGATCTGCTTGCCGGTCTGCGGGAGCAGATAGCCCTGGAGGTAAAAAGCAGTTATCTTTTGTTCGGCGAGGCGCAAAAACAGTTGCCGGTGGCAAAAAAAGCGATCGAGCAGGCGGAAGAAAACTTTCGGATCAACACGGAAAGGTACAGCGAGCAGGTAGGAACCGCCACGGATGTGATAGACGCCCAAACCATTCTGACTGCGGCCATGTCTGATTATCAGAACTATCTCGGCGATCTTAACATGGCGAAGGCGCGGCTGGACCGTGCAATGGGCGCCGCCGTCAGAGCTGGTCGGTAACGGAAAAATTTGCAGGAAAAGAGCAAAGGGGAAAAAATGACCGGAGAACAGAAGAGCGGCGGCTGGTCGGAGAAGGACCGGGGGGCAATTGCCTCTGCCGGGCTGACCATTGAAGCGGTCGAAAGGCAGCTCGAAATCTTTCGCGAAGGGGTCTCCCCGGTGCGTTTGCTCAGGCCCTGCACCATTGGAGACGGGGTCGCCGCCCTTGCCGATGAAGGGCGTCCCCTGCTAATGGAGGTCTGCGAAGCGGCCCGGCAAGACGGCCGCCTGATGAAGTTTGTGCCTGCCTCCGGGGCGGCAAGCCGGATGTTTCATGAGTGGCACACCGCATTGGCTAATGGGGGATTTGCGGAGCGGGAGGAAGAGGAAAACTTTCGTCTCTCTCTCAATAGTTACGCGTTTTATTCAGATCTGGAAAAAGTTTTTGCCGATAGAGGCATGTCCCTTGCGCAAATGATTGCAAGCGGCCGGTATGCGGAGATACTTGACTGCATCCTGACTGGCAAGGGGTTGAATTGGGGGAGCCTTCCCAAGGCCCTCCTTAAATTTCACCATTACCCCGATTGCGCAAGAACCGCCATCGAGGAGCACTTAGTCGAGGCGGCTCTGTATGTGCGGGATGAGAACAGGATCGCCCGCATCCATTTCACCGTCTCCGGCGACCATGAAAAGATGGTGCGGGAAAGACTTCTGCAGGTCATCCGGGATTACGAGGTTCGCTTTGACACGGTGTTTGATTTTGATATTTCCATACAGAATTCTGCCACCAACACGATTGCCGTCGATCTCGCCGGGCGCCCTTTTCGGGATGAAAAAGGGGAGCTTCTCTTCCGGCCGTCGGGGCACGGGGCGCTGCTGACGAATCTCGACAGCCTGGATGCGGATATCGTCTTCATAAAAAACATCGATAATGTCGTAGTTGACCGCTATAAGGAAGAGACGGTTCTCTGGAAAAAATTGCTGGCCGGTTACTTGCTTACTGTGCAGACGGAGTTGTTCCACCATTTGCTGGTTCTCGAAAATCCCAATCCTGCCGGGAAAGAAATTCCCGGGATCGCGGAATTCTGCCGGGAAACGTTGAATATTCCCCTGCCGTCTGTTTTCGGGAGTCTGACGGAGGGCGAAAAACGCCATTTCCTGTTCGATAAATTAAACCGGCCGCTGCGTGTCTGCGGGATGGTAAAAAACGAGGGCGAACCGGGCGGCGGCCCTTTTTGGGTGGAAAGCCGGGGAGGGACCTGCGTTCCTTCTTTGCAGATTGTGGAAGAGGTGCAGATAGACAGGGATGATCATGAACAGATGGCTGTCTGGTCTTCCTCAACCCACTTTAATCCGGTGGACCTCGTCTGCGGACTGCGTGATTACCGGGGGCGCAAATTCAGACTGGCCGATTTTGTCGATCAGGAAACATCCATTATCTCCAGAAAAGCGGAGAAGGGGAGGGACATCCTTGCGTTGGAACGGCCGGGACTCTGGAATGGTTCCATGGCCTTCTGGAATACAATTTTTATCGAGGTTCCGCCAGCCACCTTCGCCCCGATTAAAAACGTCAAGGACCTGCTCCGCGCCGCCCATCAGCCGTCTGCTGGATAATTGCAGAAAATCAGATCATCATCGCTTCCGAGGCCTCCGGCGTCAGGGCGATTGACGTGAACGACGATGAAATTCCGTTTTGCAGGCAGGTGACGGAAATCTCCTGCTTGCGGGGCGCATCGCTGTATCGGAGGCAAATCCGACCGGCGAGGGCGCGTGTTTCTGCGTCGCCTCCGGAGGGCACCAGGACGGTTGGCCCCGGAAAGTCATTTACGCGGATGAGCGCGTCTTCCTGTTCCGCCATACTCTCGATCAGATCGTTTTCGCTTGAATTTCTGCCAACGATGGCCTTTATTTTGTCGCGCAGCCGCAGGTGCCTGCCCGTTTTCAGCAGTTCTATGTCCCGGATGCGGTATTCGGGAGCATGCGCGAAAAGGTCGCGCAGCCGCTTAGAGAATATCGGGTCTGTCAGCAGGCAGCCCCCGGCCGGCGACGGCCAGGAGGTGATGCCGAAACTGTCGGCCAGCTCGATCTGCCGTTTGCGGCCTCTTCCCTGGAAATCAAAAAGACGGTTGCGATCCACCTTGCCGGTAAGTTCCGGCTCCGTTTCCGGAAGGAGTTTTGCAGACAGAGGGCGAAGCAGGCGGTCGGAAAGACCGGCGTTTTTGGCTATCATGATGAGGGTTTGTTTGCCCTGGGACATGGGTCTTTGCCCCACGACCTCCCCGGTGAACAGAAAGTTCGCCCCGGTCTCTTCCATTAACTGTCCGGCGATTTTCAACATAAGTATCTTGCAGTCGATGCAGGGGTTCATATTTTTACCGTAGCCGTGACGCGGCGCCTTGAGCATGTCAAGATGCGCTTGCGTTATGTTCATAACCACGTGAGGAATGCCGAGTTGAAGAGCGGTTGCCTTTGCCCGGGCAGCGCTGAAAAAAGGGGTTTCGAAGGTCAGTCCGGAGACCTCTATTTCCTGGTCGGCGATGATCCTGCTGGCAAGGATGCTGTCTAACCCCCCGGAGAAAAGTAAAATTGCCTTTGTGCTCAAGCTGTCAGTTCCTTTCATGAAGATTAAATTTCGTTTTTAATAGCGGATGACCAGAACCTTGGGGCCGTTGAAGATTATCGGCAAGATCCAGGCAGGCAAGTCGAAATCCGTCAGATATATTTGCTCGCCATCTTTTACGCTGCTGATGGCGGAAAAGGAAATGTCGAGCCGGCTTTTTACCCCCTCCTTGGGGATGCGGGAAGAAAAATAGTCGAAGGAGGCAGACAGCCCCGCCCCTCGGAGCACCGCTTCGATAAGGGACCTGCCCTTGTCGTTTTCTCCGATTGTTAGAAGCTCAAAGCCTGAATTGTTGAGGATTTTCATGAACTGGTCGGGCAGTTTTTTAGAATGCAATATCAGCTTTTGCTCGCCTTTGCGCAGCAGAAGATCTGCCGTTATGGAAAGATTGAAGCCGTTTTCGGCCTGTTTGAAGATCGCCACCTCTGCCTTGCGATGGGGTGGCTCCCCAAGAGCCTTCAGCAGTCTCTCCGCAAGGGCGATCCCCTGAAGACCGCTTAAATCTTCCCGGACTATCTGTAAATTATCGGGTGGACTATGAGGCAGAATTTTCTCTTTGGTGATTTGTGTGACGGCAAGACCGTTTTGTTCGAGAAAAAGTTTTGCCGCTTCGGGCAAGGGCTGCTCGCCCAAAGCGAGCAGGAAAATACCCTGACGGTAGCTGCTGCCATCCGTTTTTCTGTTGCCGGAGATGATCCAGTCGGGGGAGACGGCGATCTCTGGTTTGGCTGTCAGCAGCAAGGGTTTTTCAACGCGCGTCATACGGTAATTTTGCGCATGGCCGATGATTTCCCGCAATGTTTCGGCTGCGTTCTGCATTTCCAGGTTTGTCAGGAAATAATAGCTGCGCCAGTACTGGTGGATCAACTGCCGGACTTCATTAGGCAGTATGTTTTCATAGTCGAGAAAAACTATTGTTCCATCATCAAGTTCGACAGAAGGAATCAGCGAGGAGTCGATGCTTATCTGAGTAGCGTCCTGTAGAGGAATGAAATAACTTCCAGCAGTGTTGAGAGAGCCTTTCATCCCCTCTATTACGGGTCTAATGGAGAGCAGAAGCGTCTGCAGGGCCGGATGGGTTTTGGCAGCGGGCGTCTCTTTGGCAGATTGCTTAGATTCCGCTCCGTCAGCCCTGATCATCTCGGCGGGCAAAAGCAGCGTCCGTCCGGCCGGCAGGTTATTCATATCCGTTATATCAGGATTTAATTTGAGGATATTGCGGTATGTCTCAATTGTCTCCTCCGGCGTCAACTGGCGGCCATTCCCTTCCGGTTTCAATTCGGCAAGGAGTATCCTGCTGATAGAGTCGTTTTCCTTGATCAAATAGGGCGACAGTTTCTCGCCGTTCTGTTGTTGTGGGGGTGTGTTTGCCAGGGGAATGTCGGCCTGTTCGGATGACGGCAGAACGATCTTCTGGCCGGGATATATTTTATTGATATCCCGCAACCCTGGATTCAAACGTCTTACCAGGGACAGGGAAACCGGTTTGCCGCCGGGTATTTTTTTGAGGATTAAGAGGAGGGACTCGCCTTTTTTGACTACATGGACTTTACCGGCGCCTCTTCCGATTGTTTTTTGAAAGCTCAAGCGGGCGCTGTCCTGTCTGGCATCCAGGAAAGACGAGGGTAAAAAGGCGAGAAGAAGCAGGAGCAAAACGATAAAAGATCCCTTGCCCGGCAGCCCGGTTCTTTTGTGAAATCTTTGCTTTTTGGCGGTTTTCCCCGGGCCGCTGCTTTGGTTGTTTCCAGCAGTTAGCGGGCAAGTGCGACTTTCCATAGACTTTCCTTTTTTAGCCCGGCATTTCCCTGTAAACCCCCATGCCCTGGGAGGCACAACGAATGATGAAAGCGGAGCTTAATGTTCACAAAATATGTACATGCTGGAGGGACGCGCTCCGTCGCATTCGCAGGCCGATTGTTCGTTATTGACCACTCTGGAAATTATCGCGCAGCAGTTCCCGGGCGATGATAATCCTGCGGATCTCCGCTGTTCCGGCGCCCACATCCCAGAGCTTCTGGTCAAGGTAGTGGCGTGAAACCGGGTATTCACTGCAGTACCCATATCCTCCGTGAATCTGAACAGCGGCGTCGGCAATCTTCGTCCCCATCTCCCCGCAGAAAAGGAGGGCCGCCGCCGCCTTGCGATCAAGTTCAGTTCCCTTGCCGCCGACCTTTACAGCGAGTGAATCACAATAAGAGGCGGCGCTGTAAGCCATCCATTTTGAGGCATTGTATCCCGTGTACATGTCGGCAAGTTTGCCCTGGATAAACTGGAACGAAGCGAGGGCCTTTCCGAACTGCACCCGCTCCTTTGCGTATTTGATGCTGAGTTCGAGGCAGGCCCGCTGCGAGCCGAGCGAACAGCCGCTCAAAGTTATCCGTTCCGTGCAAAGCCCATTGGTCAGAACGGAAACCCCCTGATTCAAGCCGCCGATCAGATTATCCTCCGGTATTTCCATATTATCAAAGGTGAGCAGGCCGGTCGGAGAGCTTTTCATCCCCCATTTGTGGATTTTTTCCCGATAAAAACCCTTCATATCCTTTGTCAAAAAATAAAATGCCGATATTCCGTGTGCCCCCAGCACCGGCTTGGTCTTGGCGTAGAAGACCATCAAATCGGCAACCGGTCCATTGGTGATGAATATCTTGCTTCCGTTGATGATGTAGCGGTCGCCCACCTTGAGGGCCCTTGTTGTCATCCCCATGGCGTCGGAGCCGGCATTGGGTTCGGTGATCCCCAGACAGCCGATATATTCGCCGCTGCAAGCCTTGGGGAGAATTTCCATTCTTTGCTCTTCTGTCGCATTCCGGCGGAAATTATCGAAGCAGAGGGTTTGGCTGGCGCCGACGGTCATCGCCAGGGCGTTGCTCACCCGCGCAATGGTTTCATACAAAAGCAGCGTGTCCACATACCCCAGGCCGGCGCCTCCGTATTTTTCCTCATAAGCTATGCCATTTACCCCTATTTTGCCGAGTTCCCGAAAGAGATCCGGCGGCATCCGGTCCTCCTCGTAGAGCTTCTCCATCTGCGGTTCCAGCCAGGACGAGGCCCAGCGCCATACGGTATCCTCAAGCATTTTCTGTTCCGGTGAAAGTTCAAAGCATAACGACATAAATTCCCCCCTTTTTATTTTTTCCGTTTGTCTGATCCCGGCTTTGTATCCAAGTCAGGCAAAACTGACAGTTAATGATTTACACCCCTCTGTTTCACTATTAGCTTGATGGGGCATACCTGACATTTTGTAAAAGCAACCGTAACTGCTCTGGTTTTCAAGTTCACGGCGGACTTGAGTTTTTATATTTTCCGAGATCACCGTCAATAGGAATCCACAATCTAACCTTGAAACCCGTAACTTTGAGCCTGAATAATTACCATTTTTCAATGGCTGCTAATTTACAGAACAAACGGGATTTGGATTTATACGATAAGCTTTTTGAAATGTACAGAGGGAAATACATCTATAATCGACCCCCAGGCGCAATTTTCATCAAAATCACCGGGAGGCCGCTTTTGCCCCGGCCAAAGCGGCCTTTTCCTCTTTCTAATATAGGCTATCCGGAAGTAACAAGGAAAATGGTTGCATAATTTATGTAAAGGGATGCAATTGCAAAACCATTTGTCATTCCCGAATGTCTCTATCGGGAATATGGTTTTTCAAGCAGTTAGAACCAGATTCCCGCTCAGAATCGTTGCGGGAATGACAAGAATGGGGAGTTTTGCAATTACCTCAAGGGATTTACAAATAACGCAATGTATTTAACATAAGATATTGGAAGCAGGCAGGACATGAGTGCAAAGAGACAATCTTATGGTCATAGTCCGGCGTCCTGTGAATTACGGATCGTTGTGGAAATATCCGGAAACTTTAGAATAACTTGTTCCGCGCGACTGCGTCGCGCGGAATCGCGGCGCTGACTTCGTCAAGTGCCTTGCCCCGACTGCGCTCGTCGGATGTCCGCAGGCGAGCCTGCTCCCATCCGCCGTGCTCGCGGGTCAGCGCCGCGAATTGGCCGGAAAAATCGATTTGACATAGTCTGCAATGTGGATTAATATAGCTATAAAAAGCCACATTATAGAGGTGCGATATGAGAACCATTCAGATGACACTTGATGATGATCTTGTCACAGCGGTGGATCGCGTTTCAAAGGAGCTCCGAACAAGTCGTTCTGCTTTCGCAAGAAAGGCGCTTCGTGACGCCCTTGCGCGCTGCACCCTTGAGCAACTAGAACACAAGCATCGCCGGGGGTACGAGCGATACCCAGTTGCCGCCGATGAGTTCTCAGTTTGGGAAACTGAGCAGGCTTGGGGTGATGAATGAAACACGGTGAAATACGTTGGTACAAGTTCATCCCGCCAGATAAAAAGCGGCCAGTTTTAATCCTGACCCGAGATTCTGTGTTGGAATACCTTGAAGAAGTAACAATCGCTCCCATCACAACTACAATCCGTAATATACCCTCTGAGGTATTTCTCTCGAAAGCTGACGGCATGCCCCAGGATTGTGCTGTCAATTGCGATCACTTGCAGACTGTTTCAAAGGGGAAGATTGGAGCATTGATCACATTTTTGCCTCTGCCCAAAATGGTTGAAATTGGGCGTGCAATACGTTTTGCTCTCGATATTTAAGATAGTAGCGGCCAACAATTGCATCCAGCCGACGGCCGGGTGCCTACGGTGGATTCCGTCCAACCTATAAGGATTGAGTCGACCCGCGAGCCAATTAAATTGTTGGCACGGACGTGATTGCGGGTCGAACTCAATCCATTGTTCAACAAGCCCGATCATATTATATGGGGTAAAGATTAGATTACGCAGGCGGGAAAAGAAGTTGTCTCGTATAAGATTTTCATTGATTTGTCTGATTTCTCCGCAACAAAACCCGTTCTTTGACAAACAATCACCCTTCTTCCGGTTTTTCGTTGTTCATTTGCTTTGGTTTTGACCAGTGATTTCCAGTCTGGCGGCATTTACTCAGCCGCTTGCTGGAAGCGAAGCCTAATGTGGTGATTCCGAAAACAGCAATCCCTGCCCGTTCGTAAACGGCTTAAGAAAAGACAAAAAAGGGTAACGGTTTTTCAGTTTACGTCCGCTGTCCATTTACCCCGGTTTCATCAAGGCAACGAAGGCTGCTGCTTCGACGGCGTAATGAAAAATCAACGCGCCCCGGCAATGGGGACAGTACGGCGCCGTTTTTTTCTCTTTTTTCGCAGCCTGATGTCTTTCCGCGAAGAATGCCAGGGACAGCTCTATCGCAGCCCTGATATCATAGTATGTTATCGATGAACCAGAACCAAGAAAGCCGTAGTAGCGGATTTTCATGAACCCACAGGGTAAAACGTGCTGAAGATAGCGGCGGATAAATTCCATGACCTCAAGCGACATCGTGCGCCAACGGGCGCTTCTCTGTTTTTTGTAACGAAAGGTTACCTGGCGCTGATGGACACCGACAATCCGACTGTCAGAAATGGCGACCTTGAAGACATAAGGGGCCAGATATTTCAAGCTTCCCTCGCTTTTGTCGACAGCCTGGGAATTGACATTCCAGGCAATTTGCCAGACGTCCGGATTGATCTGGTCAAGAAGCCCGGCCTTTTTCATCTCGTCCCGGAATTTGGCGCGAAATATCTCGGAAAGCGCCCTGACCGGCAGGAAGAAATCGATCCGCGAAGTATTACAAAACAGAGAGCTTGCCGCGCGTTGCTTGCAATGACAAAATGGTTTTTTCGAGTTTTTACTGGAGCATCATAATTAGCGTTGAACTGTGTGCCGTGGATTTTAGCTTAACCCATAAGATACCAATGAATCCAAAAGCCACCGGATGGTTTCTGTTTTTCAATTTAATGATATTTCCGGCGCTTGATTGTATTTTCCCCCCTTGCTTGACAGGGGGCATGGCCGTTACTATGCTACGGCCTCCGGGAAGTAACATTTACCATTATTATATCAAAGAGTAAGGAATAATTGAGGAGGTTGTAATGGTTTGCGGGAAACGAATGAAGAAATTATTTACAGGGGCATTTGTCTGTTTTTTGTTTTTGATGATTGTGGCGGCGGGCCCCGTGGCGGAGGGAAATAAGCCGGATGACCGCCCCGCGCGAGGGATCGCTGTCTATACGGATTACTCGGGCATCGCGGTGGCAACGGGGGAAAGCGTCCAGATGGAACTCACCCTGGAGAACAAGGGGAAAGCGGATGAAAATATCGATGTGGCGCTTGCGGAGGTTGCCCGGGGATGGAAGGCGACCTTGAAGGGCGCCCGCTATCAGGTGACCGGGGTGTATGTGCCTGCCGGAAAAACAAAAACCCTTTCCCTGAACCTCGAACCGGAAAAGGGAAGCGGGCCTGGTAAGTACTCCTTCCGCTTTGACGCGAAGACGGCGGATGGAAAATTCAGTTCGACGCATACCCTGAATGTAAGCGTGCAGGGAAGGAAGGTGGGGCTGGACAATATCCAGCTCAATGCCGCCTATCCGGTGCTCCGCGGGCAGACCGATTCCAAGTTCGAATTTTCCATAGACGTGCTCAATAAAAGCGAGATGGAACGCTCTTTTAATCTCTCTGCGGTCGGTCCGGAGGGATGGGAGATCAATTTCAAACCTGCCTATGAGCCCAAACAGATATCGACAATTCGGGTAAAGGAGGGGCAGAGTCAGACGATAGCCGTGGAGGTTTCTCCGAAGCCGGGCGCCGGGGCAGGGGAATACCCTATCGTCGTGCGGGTCAGCGCCAAGGAGAGCAGCGCCGAGGCGAAGCTGACGGCTGTCCTGACCGGTACTTACCGGCTCGACGCGGGGACGCCCAACGGGATTCTCTCGCTGGAGGCGTCTCCCGGCAAGACAGTTTCCTTTTCGCTTTTTGTGAAGAACAACGGATCCGCCCCAAACCGCAACATTGCCTTTTCCTCGTTCAAGCCGGAGAATTGGGGAACAGCCTTCAAACCGGAAAAGATCGATGTTTTGGCCCCCGGCGAGATGAAGCAGGTCGAAGTAACGATAAAGCCCGGGCAGCAGACGCTGGTCGGTGATTATTCCGTGGGCGTGCTGACCAGTGGGGAAAAGGCGGAAAAAACGGTGGAGATGAGGGTGACGGTTAAGGCCTCCTCCGCCTGGGGGTGGATCGGGATCGGTCTCATTGTCCTCGTTATTGCCGGGCTGGCTTTACTGTTCGTGAAGATGGGGAGACGCTGACGTGGAGCGACCGGCCATTATCCAGATAGAGAATCTTACCAAGCGTTATGGGCCTCAGATGGCGGTGAGCAACCTGAATCTCGAGGTGGCGGAGGGAGAGGTTTTCGGATTTCTCGGACCGAACGGAGCGGGGAAAACCACGACGATGCTGATGATGCTGGGCCTGACGGAGCCGACTTCCGGAATGGTCAGGGTCTGCGGTTTCGATCCGGCGCGCGAGGCGCTGAGGGTGAAGGAGGTTATCGGGTATCTTCCGGAAAATGTCGGTTTTTACGAGGACATGGATGCGCGCGCCAACCTGCGGTTCATCGCCCGGCTGAACAACATCCCGGACAAGGTCTCCGCGGGAAGGATCGATCGCCTGCTTGCAGAGGTGGATTTGGCAAAAGAGGCGGACAAGAAGGTGGGGAGCTATTCGAAGGGAATGAAGCAGCGCCTCGGCATCGCCGAGGTGCTGATCAAGGAACCGCGCATTGCCTTTCTTGATGAACCGACGGTTGGTCTCGATCCGGAGGGAACGAACCGGATGCTCGATATGATCAGGAATCTCAGCCGGGAGCAGGGCATGACGATCTTCTTTTCATCCCATCTTCTGGATCAAGTGCAGCGCATTTCCGACCGGGTTGGGATTATGATCGGCGGGAAGCTCGTTGCCGCCGGCCCGCTCGCCGAACTTGCCGAAAAAGGTCTCGGCGTCAAGGAAGGCGAACTGTTCACGCTGGAAGACATCTATATGAAATATTTCAGGGAGGCGTAATTTTGCACGGGGTATTGACGATCTACCGCAAGGAGATGGAGGACCATTTCAGCTCCACCCGGTTTCTTTTGATCACGGTTCTGATTTTCATGGTCGGGGTGATCATCGCATCCCTTTCCGGAATGGCGATGCGGGACGAACTCAAGGGGATGGCAAAACCGGACTTTATCTTCCTGCTGATGTTCACCTCAACCGGGAAGCTCTTTTCTTTTGTGCAGTTCATTGGTTTTTTCGGGCCGCTGCTCGGGATTATCCTCGGCTTTGACGCAATCAGCCGCGAGCGGACCGGTCGGACGCTCAGCAAACTGGTTGCCCAGCCGATTTATCGGGATGCGATCATCAACGGGAAATTTCTGGCCGGTGTGACAATGATTTCGATAGTAATGGTATCGCTGGCGCTGATTATCTCCGGGCTCGGCATCACGCTGGTCGGGGTAGTGCCTGGTCCGGAGGAAATCTGGCGGCTCTTCATATACCTCGCGCTGGGGATACTCTACATCTCTTTCTGGCTGGGCGCGGCGATCCTCTTTTCCGTTGTTTTTCGGAGCACTGCCACCTCGGCGCTGGCGTCCCTTGCCGTATGGATTGGATTGTCGTTCTTTATTGGTCTGGGTGGGAGCCTGCTTGCCGATGCGATTTCGCCGATAAAAGACACCGCGGACACATACCAGGCCCAGGATGCCCTTATTAGAAATGCAGAGGTTCAGCGGGCCGTCTCATTTTTCTCCCCGGCGACGCTTTATGCAGACGCTACCGCGACGATTCTGGATCCGCTCCGCCGGACGCCGCGTTCCTTTATTATTTTGGGACCATTGGAGAGAATTTCTCTTTCCCGTTTCCAGAATCCGCTTCCGCTTGGTCAGAGCATCGTTATTGTTATGCCCTTTCTGGTTTCACTGGTGGCGATAACATTTGTCTGCTTTGGAATCTGCTACGCGGTCTTTATGAGGCAGGAGATCCGTTCAACCTGATGCAGGTCAATAATTTCAGATGGAGGCGTAATTTTCAAAAACCCCTTTGCAAATAAAAACAGGCATGATAGAAGTGCAAAAACTACAACAAGGAGGATGATTGTGAAGAAAAAAATATTATTAATTACAGCATTGGCGCTGATTTTCGCGGTTGGCTGCCAAAAGAAGGAAGAGAAGCCGGCGCCGGCTGTTTCTCCCCAGGGCGCTCTTATGCAGCCGGCTGCTCCCAATCCGTGGACGTCGCAGGGGGCAGTGCCGAAAGCAGGGGGCGATCCGCATTCGGGCTTGAAGGCAACGGAATTTACCAAGGGCGGGGTCGCTCATAAGGGAAAGGTGTTGCAGAAGATCGACGCCGCCGGCTATTCCTATCTGGAGGTAGAGGAAAAGGGGAAAAAGCTCTGGGTAGCCGTCCTGCAGGCAGAGGTCAAAGAGGGCGATATTGTTGAAATTCCCGAATCGCCGGTGATGGTTAAGTTTACGAGCAGGACCTTGAACCGCACCTTTGATGAGATACTGTTTGCGGGTGGCATCCGGGTCGTAAAGCCCTGATTGTCTATAATGTGGTCGCTTTCTTAGCTGTGCATGATGGCAGGTTTTCAATTGATGCCGAATGAAGGAAGATGGCGGCGGCGAACCCGATTATCGAAAGAGCCGCCGCCATCTTTTTCCCCTTCCGTTCCTGGTGAGTCTTATGAGCAGGAAGGCCGAGCTTAATCTCCGATGATGCAGGCGGTTTGCATAGGGGAAATGTGGATGCGAACCACCTGACCCATATTACGAAAAGGGGGACCAGCGTCGCGGGGAGGGAGGGTGAACCCCGCTTGCCAAGTCCCCCTGTGATGTTGCTGTTTAAAATTTGCCTTAAGGCCTGTCAACAAATAACCTGAACATATTGCATCTCATCTTTGGGCCATCTTTGGCTGTGGTTCAATCACAAAATCCTCAACGTAGCGCTGCTACGTCTGCGGTTTTGTTCAATCGCCGCAACCAAATCTAACCCAAATCTGAGCGCAATCTTGTCAAGGTTATTTGTGGACAGGCCCTTAGTAAGGGCTTTGCCGATGTTTAATTGGTTAGACCGTTACCCTGAAATTTCTTTTTCTTTTAACCACCGCTTGGTTGGGTGAATAAGCAGCGGTGTAAAAAAGTGGACAAGAAGTATCCACTTGTGGTATCCACAATTGCAATAAAGTATCCACCTGCGAGGCTTGGTTTGACCAGCTTTCACAAAAATAAAAGACGGTTTATTGTTGTTCCCCCCTGGCTTATCATCGGGGCCGTTGCAATTCTCGTCCCTGTTTTCATCATCATGACGATGGATGCGATAAGCCGCCAGAAAGAGCAGACTGAGCGGCTGCTTGTCGCAAAAGGCGAGGCCATCATCCGCTCTTTTGAAGCGGGTGTCCGGACAGGGATCGGCATGCACTGGGGAGAATTCCAGCTCCAGAAACTCCTGATGGAAACGGCGGAACAGGCGGATATCGATTATCTGATCGTTGCCGATGCAAGCGGAATGATCCTGGCTGACAGCGATCCTCTTCGCATTGGGACCGTCTATGAGACAAATCTGGAAATGGGGCAGATCGCCGTTGCGAAAAAGCTGTCATGGCGCCTGGTTGAAAACAGTCAGGGCGGCGATACCTTTGAGGTTTATCGAGCACTCTCCTCTACGGCGGTGTCAGGGTATGAATTCACCAATCATTTCGGCGAGCAACTGGAGCCAACTGAAAAAAATGCTCCACCCCAGGGCCTTGTCGTTTTTGCAGGCCTGGATATGTCGCCGATCGAGGAAGCCCGCAGGCAGGATATCTTCCGGACGATATGGAGCGCGGTGCTTTTCCTGCTCATTGGCTTGGCCGGGATTGTTTCGCTCATGCTCGCTCACGGCTACCAGGAGGCGCGGAGCTCTCTTTCCCGAATCAGGGTTTTTTCCGACAGTCTGGTCGAGAACATGCCGATGGGGCTGATTGCGATTGATGCCGGGGGAACCCTGACGGCCTGCAATCGAACGGCGGAGGAGATCCTGCGCCTGGGCCCCGGCGAGTCTGTCGGGAAGCGGGCGGTTGAAGTCATGCCAGCGGAATTAGGCGATTTTATTATGCCAAGGGACAAAACGGCGCTGCTGCTTGACCAGGAAGTGCCCTGCGCCACGAAGGAGGGCGCGACAATGACGCTGGAGGTTGTTGCCGCGCCGCTGTTTGAGCAGGAAAACATCTTCCTGGGAAGCATCTTGCTTTTCAGGGACATGACTGAGATCAAGCGGCTTGAGGCGGAGGTGGAGCGGAGCAGGCGACTTGCGTCGCTGGGTGGTCTTGCCGCCGGAGTCGCTCACGAAATCAGAAATCCCTTAAGCTCGATCAAGGGTTTCGCAACGCACTTCCGGGAGAGATTCGTGGACGTCCCGGGCGAGCGCGAGGCGGCAGAGGTGATGATCCGCGAGGTTGACCGAATAAATCGGGTGATCACGCAACTGATTGAATTGGCCAGACCCTTGAAGATGAATATTGTTCCGGTTTCATTGCCGGTGGTGATTCGCCATGCACTTGCCTTGATTGAAAATGAGGCCGCGAAAAAGGGGGTGGCCGTTCAGACCGACATGCCAGCCGGGAAATGGGAAATATCCATCGATGCCGACCGGATGACCCAGGTTTTTCTCAACCTGTTCCTGAATGCGCTGGAGGCAATGGAAAAGGGCGGGGAGCTGCGGGTATCGCTGCTTGGACAGGAAGAAAAGGCGATCCGGATAACCATTGCCGACACTGGCAGAGGCATCCCCGCGGCTGATCTTCCCCGTGTCTTTGACCCGTATTTTACCACCCGCTCGGCGGGGACGGGCTTAGGCCTGGCAATCTGTCACAAGATAGTCGAGGCGCACCAGGGAGAGATATTTTTGGAGAGTGAGGAGGGGAAAGGCACGAAGGTTTCCCTGATTCTTCCCGTGCGGTCCTCATAGAGAGTTGTCATGACCGCGTCTCTCCTCTGAGGGTGATTATTGCTTTCAGATGAAACATTCATGGTGGTACGCCGCCACAAAGAAGGGTTAAAAATTAGCTTGAAGGGACGCGCTCCGTCGCGTCCGGAACGGTTGTCCATGACGAAAAATGAAAGAAATTATAGAAAATGACTAAAGAAAAGCGCAATGTCCTGGTAGTAGATGACGATGTTTCCCATCGGACGATGTTGAAGACCCTGCTTGGCGACTGGGGATACGAGATTGCGGAGGCTGATGACGGCGGGAGCGCTGTTGCTATGGCGCGCAGCCGCCCGTTCGATCTGATCCTGATGGATGTCCGGATGATTAAGATGTCGGGTCTGGAGGCTCTGGCAGGGATAAAGGATTTCAATCCCGCCTTGCCGATTATTATCATGACGGCCTACGCCTCGGTCGAAACGGCGGTTGAGGCGCTGAAGAAGGGGGCTTACGACTACCTGACGAAGCCGCTCGATTTCGACGAGCTGCGCCTGACCATGGAGCGGGCCATGGAACACCGCAGTTTGAAGGAGGAAAACCGGATTCTCAGGGAAAAACTGGGCGACCGTTTCGACCGGAAAAATCTTGTCGGACGCTCCCTGGCAATGAGCCGCCTGCTTGAAACCGCGTCGCAGGTGGCGCAATCGGAAGCTACCGTTCTTGTGGCCGGCGAGTCGGGAACCGGAAAGGAACTGATCGCCGAGTTGATCCATTTCAACAGCCCGCGCCGGGAAAAAACCTTTGTCAAACTGAATTGCGCCGCTATTCCTGAAAACCTGCTGGAGTCGGAACTATTCGGCCACGAGAGGGGAGCCTTCACCGGGGCCGACCGGCGCAAGGAGGGGAAGTTTCTCCAGGCAAACGGCGGCAGCCTTTTTCTGGACGAGGTCGGGGAGATGCCGCTGACGATGCAGGTAAAACTGCTGCGGGTATTGCAGGAGCGCGAGCTTACCCGCGTCGGCGGCGAGGATGTTTTGCCGATCGATGTGCGCATGATAGCGGCGACAAACCGGGATTTATTCAGAGAAGTAGCCTCGGGACGCTTCCGGGAGGATCTTTTCTACCGGCTGAACGTCGTCAGCCTGGTCATCCCACCGCTCCGAGAAAGGGTGGAGGATATTCCGCTGCTTGCCCAGGAATTCCTCCTGCGGTTTTCCGAGAAAAATCATAAAAATATCAGCGGCTTCACGCCAAGAGCGATGGATCGTCTGCTGCGTCATCCCTGGCCGGGAAACGTCCGCGAACTAATGAACGCGATCGAGCGGGGCGTGGTCCTTTCCCGTGGGGATTGCCTCGATGAGGGAGATATTTCCCTGCTCAACTTTGCCGAGAATGGACAGCGCGCGGGGAGGGGTTTTTCCCTTGGTTATGGCGATGCGGCGCCGATATCAGCTCCTTCTGCCCGCAGGCCGAGTGAAGCGGTTTTTCTTGAGGGGAATATCCCCAAACGGACATCCGGCGAACAGGGGCAAGACGGTGCTGTCGGAATTATGAATACAGGGGAAACGGCAGAAAACAGCGCGGTCAGCTTTGCCGAAGGGACGTCGCCCCTTGAGGATGTGGAGCGGGAGATGATCCTGCGGACGTTTGCCGCCGCGGGCGGAAACAAGAGCGAGGCAGCCCGCAGATTGCAGATTACCAGGAGAACTCTCCATAAAAAACTAAAAAAATACGGTCTGATGTAATCGCTGCCAATGCCGCGGCCCAAGTCTTAAACTGTTCCTGGCAGTAATGGAAAGGTCCTTGACAAAAGCTATCATAGTCTTGTAGCCCATACAGCCATTGACTATGCCTTGGAGGAGCTTTCTTTTCGGAAGAACTTAAACTATGAACTCAAAAAAAGGGAAATACACCTGCAAAGATTATCGGGAAGAGATGATTCTTCTCGGCCTCAAAAGAAGACTGAATCAAGCTGATCTCGGGGTAGATGAGCGGGTAGAACTCAGCAAAGAGATAGAGAATATCGAGAAAAAGATGGGAATGTAGGTTAATTGACCTTCATATCCGAATCGCTCATACGATATAAACCCCCATGCCTTGGGAGGCACAACGAACGATGAAATTGGAGGGACGCGCTCCGTCGCGTCCGGGGCTGTTGCTCAAGGCATTGGCTGATTGAGGGAGGGAATATGCGGACGGCTCCTCGCTTAAGCGTTCTTGCCGTTTTCCTTTTGGCAGTCATGGTTTGCGCCGGCTGCGCGTCGCTGGCCGAGCAGGGCCTGCTGCCTGATGTCAAGGCGCGCCGGCTGCCGGAAGTCCATCTGAGTCCGGAGATCGTTCTTTGGGAAGATGTAAAGATAGCGGACGGCTTCCCCTTCAAAAGTCTCATCAGCGCCGACGGTAGAGCCCATCTCTTTTTATCAGATAAAAAAAAACAGATACACCACCTTGAAGTTTCCGAAAGCAATGTCTTTTTACACGAAATTATCGGCAAGTTGGAAGACGCTTCCCCCAAGGCGCTTGATGCAGTTGAGCTTTCGGCCGGCGGTCTGCGCGTGCTTGCCGGCGACAGACAATTTATCCGCTCCGCCCCAGAGCAGAAATGGCAGGAGCTCAAGGGGAATCTTTGCGCCCGGTTCATTACGGCGGGCGATAATCTGCTTTGCGCCTTCATCGCCAATGGCAAGGAAATCGGCTCTCCCACGCGCAGGGACTGGACGGTGGGCTGGTTCATTTTATTGCCCGTAGTCTTCTGGTCGGATGTCATGGCCGACAAGCTTGTCCTTGCCCAGGAATCCCCCGAGGGATGGGCCATTCGCGCGGTCTTCGATCCGGAGACAAAGCTCAGCGCTCTTTCGGACTTCACGGTTGGGGCGGATCGCAACGGTTCCTTACATTTTCTGTATCGCGCCTCCGGCAAGAGCAGGGCCTTTATCGTTGCCTTTGGATACATGAGCGGCGGCTACAGGGTTGTGGATACCTCCCCAAAGGAGATACGCTATGCCCGGGTGCAATACGACAGGTTTCTTTCAGGAAACAAAAATCTCGACCAGCAAGGGGCAGGAAAAGACAATACTCCAATCCTGTGGGAAGCCATTCCGGGAATGCCGTTGGTCCCCTTGCCGTATGTTGCCGATAAAAACCAGCGACCAACATCATTAAATCTGATCGGTTCCATAGAAAGGCAGTTCGCCATTAACAGCGCACTCGGTGATCTTGATGGCCTGATTTGGGTATATAATCTGGGGCTGGACGACGGAATGCATAAAATGGGAACTGCGGATATGCCGTGGATAAACGTGAAAATCAATGATGGCCAATGGGCGCCGCTTTTCGAGATTGTAACCGCGAGCGATCTGCCGGATTCCGGGTGGCGCTGGCTCAATGACCGCGGCGCCCTGCTCAACAATGATGCGAAGGGCGCCAATCATCTTCTGTTGACTAAATCGCAGCTGGGTTTCTGGAGTTCCACACACGAAATGTGCTATTTTATTAATACAGGCGACGATTGGTCGGCCCCGCTGGTTTTGGGAAGCAGTGGGAGGATTGACAGCCAGCGCTCTCTTGCCGTGGATGCAGCCGGCAGAGTCTTTGCTGCCTGGCAAAGCAGGAGCAATAGAGTCGTCGGCCGCTGGATTTTGCCGAAGAAATAAAGATTGGCGGGAGGCATTTTAGATCGCCGCTGGCACTGAGGGGCAAGTCATGATAGTGACGCACAGCGGCAAAAAAGTTCCTCAATCCATAGCCGGCATAAGATATAGCCTCTCAGGAGGTTTATTCTCCTCAAATCCTTCCCGCCGCTATCCGTTGATAATTAGCGGCATTGCCGCAAAATTTTCTTTGACAGAGGAGAGTCGCTTGTCTTATAAACTCGCCATGAAAACCAAAATTATTTCTTTACTGTTATTGGTCATTGCTTTTCTGGTTCTTGCCGGCTGCCAGAAACGTACCCCTGCAGTGCTGACGGTGCAGCCAACCCCCCAAAAGGATTACTATCGTCTCTTGCCGCCCGGCGAGCTGGCGCTGCGAAAGATTACCGATCCCAGCCAGATTCCCGACTACACGCGGGCCTGCTCTGATACTGACCGCCTGCAGGAAGCAATCGCCAACAGTCTGAATTATCTAGCAAAACCATCCAGCAAAGGATTCTACCCTTATGGCGACATCACCTACGACCAGGCTCTCAGGAGCCTGCAGGAGCTGAAAAAGCTGGTTGCGGCGAGATTGTCTCCTCAGCAGATGAACGCGGTTTTGCGGGAGCGATTCGACACGTATATTTCGGTCGGCTGCGATGACCAGGGAACCGTACTGTTTACGGGGTATTATACGCCTATTTTTGACGGTTCGTCTGTGCGCACCGACCGTTTCCAGCATCCTTTATATAAGCCGCCGGCCGATCTGGTAAAAGGGGCTGACGGGACAATTCTGGGCCAAAGGACTCCGGATGGCCAGTTCCGGAAATATCCAAGCAGGGAAGAGATACAAAAGTCCAATATCCTTGCCGGCAATGAGCTGGTCTGGCTGAGCGACCCGTTTGAGGCTTATATAGTGCATGTGCAGGGTTCAGCCAAAATTCGCCTCCCGGACGGCCAGACCGAGACGGTCGCCTATGCCGCTCATAACGGCTGGGAATACCAGGGGATCGTGCAGAAAATGATGGCCGATGGCAAGTTTGCCAATAAAAATATCAACCTCAAGGCGATGATTGATTATTTTAAGGTCCATCCTGAGGAAGTCGATAAGTATGTAAATAAAAACCCCCGCTTTGTCTTCTTCCGGTCTCAGGAAAGCGAGCCCCGGGGTTCGCTCAATGAGCCGGTAATCCCCTTCCGCACGATTGCGACGGATAAGTCTATTTACCCACGGGCGATGTTTGCCTTTGCCGCGGTTGAGCTGGACAGTCCCGTCGGGTTTGTTCTGGATCAGGATACAGGCGGGGCGATCCGGGCCGCGGGCCGCTGCGATGTCTATATGGGAGTCGGCGACAAGGCCGGTGAACTTGCCGGCGGGACATACCGCGAGGGGAGTCTTTATTATCTGTTCATCAAGCCGGGCGGTGAGCTGATTGTTGAGAACATTGGCAAGTAGGACGCGGCACTTTCTCAATAATTGCTGCCGACTTAAGGATGGAGGCGGTGGAAAAGATGGGGAAAGGCAATAAACATCTGTGCGAGTGGAAAAAAGGGGAAATTTCCGATGAGCTTGACAAACTCAAGAAAATAGTCGGGAAGCCCAAATACATCTGCCTGAAATGTGCAAGGGTGGCAACCGACGCCAGTTATTTGCACAAACCGGAAGAACTGAATGATTAGAATAGCTCGTGTTTGGGAGGATAAAAAATGATCAAAAGAGTCTTGATCGCCCGCGCATTCTCCAGCCGCTTACGGTTGCCCGGAGCGGCAGGGGCTATTTCCTCGTTGTCGGGGAGCGGCGGCTGCTGGCGGCCCGGCTGTTCGGGCTGGTGACCGTTCCCGTCCGGGTGATTCCTACGCTCCAAAGGCAGCAGGATGCTCTCTCGCTGCAATTGATCGAGAACCTCCAGCGGGAAGATTTGAACCCGATGGACCTGGCGCAAGGTCTTCTGGCCTACTGGAAATCCCGGCACGGGGATGTTCCCATAGACGAAATTATCAACGCGTTTGTCATCTCCGACAGGAGCCCGGAGAGGCTGCAAATCTTCCACAATCTGCTGACAACATGACTACGAATCTGCGGGATCAATTGCAGAGGTGCACCTCAATGAGAAAAAATCTGACAGTTATTATTCTCGCAGCAGTAGGTTTGCTGACCGTTTTCTTCCTCACTTTTTATATCCACCAGACAAACAAGGAACGCGTTCTCTCCCAATTTAACAATACTCAGCTCCTGATTGCCCGGCAGACTACCAGGCAAATCGAATCTTACCTTCGTTTCCGTTCCTCTGATCTCCGGAGGTTCTTTTCTTCCGCCGCCCTGCAGGACCCTGGCAGGAAAAAGATGACAGTCGATATCCTGTCGAACTTCGAACGCTTAAAGAGGTTTAACATTAAGGAGATATCTCTTCTTGACGAAAAAGGAACAGCCTCCTATTCCACGACTGCAATGGCCATTGGAGAAAATCATTCTCAAGATAACTTCTTCTCCTGGGCAAGAGACCCGGTAAACAAAGGATCGGTCTGGATTTGGTATGAGAAGGGGGAGAGACAGCGCATACCAGTGACTGCAGGAAGCCCTGTTTCCACCCATATCGGGATTTTCCTTGCCACCCCGCTGTATCGGGAATCCGCCGCCGGAGGTCGTCAAAAGCCTGGAGACAAATTCGCCGGCGCTCTGATGTTTAAGGTCGATCTGGAGAAAATGGTTGCTGAGCAGTCAATCGTATTCACTCCGCTGATGAAATCGCACAAGTTCTGGATCATGGATAAGGAAGGAACGGTTTTGCTGCAATCCGAGCACCCGGAGATGGTGATGAGAAACATCCGGGAAAAGGATGGAACCTGCAATCAATGCCATGCTTCCTTCAATCATATTGAGATGATGCTGGGGAAAACGGAAGGCGTCACGGAATATCAACTAAAGGGAGAGCCAAAGAAATTGGCGGCCTTTGCTTCGATGTCCGTTGAGAACGTCTCGTGGATCGTCGTAGAGAACGCGCCGTTGGACGAGGTGACGGCTTTCGTGTGGAAAGATTTCAAAAAGACCCTTTTGCTCCTCGGCATCGTGGTGTTCATCCTCGGCATCGCCTTTTTCTGGGCGTACAGGAACTACCGTGGAAGAGTGGACCACGAGACGCTTATCAATACATTGTTGAGCATCTCGTTATTGGATATCCATCTTGAAGAACAATTGGCCAAGATGCTTGAGACCATTATTTCCATCTCCTGGCTTAAAGTGGAAGCAAAAGGATGTATCTTTCTGGTCAAAGAAAAATCCGATGTGCTGGTTATGGTGGTCCAAAAGGGTCTATCCCCATTGTTGGCGACAACATGTGCAGAAGTTCCGTTTGGCCGCTGTATCTGCGGTCGAGCCGCCCTGAAAGGAGAAATCGAGTTTGTCAAAAACGTTGATGAGCGCCATGAAAATCTATTCGGGAGTGTCTCTCCGCATGGTCACTACTGTGTTCCAATCAAGTTCCACGGCAAAGTACTGGGGGTTCTGAATCTGTACTTGAGGGCCGGGCATCGCAGAGACAAAAGGGAAGAGGAATTTCTCAAAGCGATCACGGATGTAGTGGCCGGTATCATAGAGAGAAAGAGGGCGGAGGAAGAGTTGCAACTGAGCGAAGAACGCTTCAGACGCATCTTTGATGAAGGACCTGTCGGGATGATTTTGGCAAATCCGGATTACACGATTATCGCGGTGAATAAAGTGTTATGCGGATTGTTGGGGTATAGCGAGCAGGAACTTGCAGATCAAAGCATTGCAGATATCACATGCGAAGAAGACAGAGAGAAGGATAGAGAATTTTCAGCACAATTATTCGCAGACAGCCTCCCCGTGCTTCACTTGGAAAAGCGGTATGTCAGAAAGGACGGAGGAATCATGTGGGCTAAAATTACCGCCTCTGCCCTCCATGGGAAAGAAGATAACATGCTTTACGGTCTGATTATCATTGAGGACCTCACGGAAAGCAAGAAGGCGACAGAAAAAATTCACCTTCTGCATTATTATGACAGCCTAACCGGGTTGCCAAACCGCACATTTCATAAAGAGCTTATAAAAAGATCAATTGAACATGCCCATCGCCATAAAGAGATATTTGCCCTGATTTACATTGGATTAGATAATTTCCAGCGGATTAACGATACGCTCGGATATAACATCGGAGATATTCTGCTGAAGGCTGTTGCTGACAGACTTACCCACTCTTTGCGAAAAAGCGACGACGTTGCCAGATCAGATGAAGGTGAAGCAGTGAGTGCTGTATCTCGATGCGGTGGAGACGAGTTTATCGTATTGGTGCATGATCTCAACCAGGCTCAGGGCGCCGCAATAGCCGCTCGTCATTTACTTGAGGAAATATCCACCTCCTATGATCTGAACGGTCGCGAGGTTTTTATGACTGCCAGCATCGGCATTGCCTTGTATCCTGATGACGGAACGGATGTTGACGACCTACTGAAAAACGCCGAAAAGGCCATGAGATGCACAAAGAGCGAAGGGAAAAGCAACTATCAATTTTATTCGGGATCAATGAATTCCTTTGTTCTGGAACTCCTGACACTGGAAAGCGACCTGCACATGGCTCTGGCGCGGAACGAACTGGTACTCTACTACCAGCCGAAGGTAGACGCGGCAACGCGAATGGTTAAAGGAATGGAAGCGCTGATCCGCTGGAAACATCCCGATAGAGGCTTGATTCCGCCCCTGCAGTTTATTCCCCTGGCCGAAACAAGCGGCCTCATTATCCCTATCGGAGAGTTTGTCATACGTACCGTCTGTGGGCAAATCAAAACATGGCAGGAAGCCGGTTACCAACGGATAAACATTGCCCTGAATTTGTCGAGCCGCCAGTTTGATCAACAGAACCTGATAGAAATAGTTAAGGAGGCATTACAGGACACCATGATTTCTCCGCAGTGCCTGGAGTTGGAAATAACGGAGAGCGTCATTATGCGGAACCCGGAGAAGGCTATTCAGATATTGACTGAACTAAACGCGCAGGGCATAGGGATTTCGATTGATGATTTCGGCACGGGATATTCATCGTTGAGCTATTTGAAACGGCTGCCGCTGGATTATTTAAAGATAGATCAGTCCTTTGTAAAGGGTCTGGCGTCCGACCCAAAAGATCAGGCGATAGTCAAGACGACGATCGCTATGGCGCACAGTCTGAATTTGAAAACCATTGCCGAAGGCGTGGAGACGGAAGAGCAGTTGTCCTTCCTGCAGGAACACGAATGCGACGAAATTCAGGGATACTTGTTTAGCCGGCCTTTGCCGGCAGAGGAGATCCCAGGGATATTGGCGAAAGGATACCTGTAAACCGGGAAGGCGCGTATTTTGGGCTGCGGGGCAAGCGCATCATTAACGGCGCAGTTTTCGATAACGGGGAGCAGCCTCTTTCAACCCTGTTGCTTGGGGGAGTGGCGTAATTCCGCCACTCCCAAAATCACGATATAATTAATCAATACAAGAATGTGAAAAAGTTTTGCCCTGCAAAAAAAGAGGGAAAAGCCGAACTAAAAATCCTTGAATTCGTCGTCTCCATCCATCGGGATAACTTGCTCGGGGCGAACAATCTTCGCGCCGGAAGCGATCATTTTCCCCGATTTTCGGGATACGGGAAGCGACTTGGCCTTCCCTCCCGTTTTCGCCGTCAGGGCCGCTTTGGGGCGGCGCGAAGGGGTGATATTTCCCGACACAGAGGCGCCGCCGGCATTGCTTCCCAGGACTATGGTCATTATGTCGCCGACAAAGCCCTTCATCTGCATAGCCTGGGCATTGAGCTCCTCAGAGGCGGAGGCAGACTCCTCGGCGTTGGCCGCATTCTGCTGGACAACCTTGTCCATCCCGGCAATCGCCTTGCTGATCTGCCCGATTCCCTGCGCCTGCTCATCCGACGCCGCAGCGATCTCGCCGATCAGCTCGCCTACCTTTTTGGAGCTTTTGGCCACTTTGGCAAACGCATCGCTCGTGCGCACGACAATCGCCGAGCCGTTCTTGATCCGCTTTATCGAATCATCAATCAGATTCGCCGTGCTTTTCGCCGCTTCCGCCGACCGCAAGGCCAGATTGCGGACTTCGTCGGCAACGACGGCAAAGCCCGCCCCCGCCTCCCCGGCTCGGGCCGTCTCCACCGCCGCGTTCAAGGCCAGCAGGTTCGTCTGAAACGCGATCTCATCTTTTATTTTCATCCTTTGCGAGCTAATTGACAATCTCACCAGGTAATTGCAAAACTCCCCATTCTGTCATTCCCGCAACGATTCTGCGCGGGAATGACAGATGGTTTTGCAATTGCCTCTCACAATTATGTTTTTCAAATTGCCTTTTCGCGCCGGCAAGTCACTTTTTTTATGCGGCACTTTCCATCATATTGAGCTCTTCCCTGTTTAGAACCCGGTCCATATCGAGGAGGATCTTTACCCCGCCGCCAATTTTCGCCATCCCCAGGATATATTCGGTATCGAGATGCGCCCCGAAGACGGGGGTATCTTCAATATCGCCCCCCTTTACGTTCAATACCTCCGATACCGAATCAACGATGATCCCGATGAGCAGACGCCCCGCCCCGCCGGAAATCTCGACGACGACTATGCAGGTGCGCTCCGTGTGGTCAGCCTCCGCCATATCGAATTTCAACCGCAAATCGAGTACCGGGATCACCTTTCCCCGCAGGTTGATTACCCCTTTCACATAGGGAGGCATCCGGGGAATCGTGGTAATCGTCATCATCCCAATGATCTCCTTGACCTTCAGGATTCCAATCCCATACTCCTCCCCGGCAAGCGAAAAGGTCAAATACTTGCCTTCCCGGGTTGCCGCCCTCCCATCCTTATTTGTTATCGTGCCATCCATTCTTTTCCCCCTTTGTTTGCGAAGATTCCCCATAACCCGCGCAAAAACCGTTTCCAATAGACTGTATTTACAACAATTTCGTAGAATGCTTGAGCAAAACGGATTCAGTCCAGCATTTCCCTGATCTTCCGGGAGAGGATTTCCAGACGAAAGGGCTTCTGGATAAAACCGTTGCAGCCGCGCTCCATGATTGTTTGGGCTTCTCCTTTAATGCTGTAACCGCTGGCCAGAAGAACCTTGAGAGCGGAATTGAGGCCTCGCAGGCGATCGAAGGTTTCTCCCCCCGAGATCCCCGGCAGGATCATGTCCAGAATGACCAGGTCGATATCCTTTTGCTTTTCCATGTAAACGGCGATCGCCTCCTGGCCGCTGCCGGCCGCATAGACCCGGTAGCCCAGGAATTCCAGCAGTTCCCTGTTCACCTTCAGAATCATCTGTTCATCATCCACAAGCAGGATTGTCTCCGCGCCCCTGGCGATTGTTTCGATTGCCGCCTTTTCCTTTGCCACTTCCTGCTCCGAAGCGGGCAGATAGATGGTGAAGGTCGTTCCCTGACCGGGCTTGCTGTCCACAGTGATTGCGCCCTTGTGACCCTTGATGATTCCATAGACCATCGCCAGCCCCAGTCCCGTTCCCCTTCCCATGGCCTTCGTTGTGAAAAAGGGCTCGAAAATCCTCGCCCGGGTCTTCTCATCCATCCCGATGCCGGTATCGGCGATCTTTATTTTTACAAATTTCCCCGGCGTGACCGTGGAGATAACCGCTTGGGCATCATCAAAGAAAACATTCCCGGTCTCTATATAGAGCTCCCCGCCCCCCGGCATGGCCTGCCCGGCATTCACATAGAGATTCAGGAACACCTGCTCCATCTGCCCCCGATCAACCTCGACTGGCCAGAGATTCTCTTCGTATTTCATGGAGATGGAGATTTCCTTCTTGGTTCTGCCGAACAGTGAGGAGCTCTTTTCCATGAGGTCGTTCATATCGGTAGGCTTTATCTCATAGCTTCCCCCCCGGGCAAAACCCAGCAACTGTTTGGCTAAATCCGCACCGCGCCCCACCTGCTCCTCAATCCGCTTGAGCTTCTCATAATGGGGATGTGAGGAATCGATGTGCATCAACAGCAGGGAAGCATACCCCTGAATCCCCATAAGCAGGTTGTTGAAGTCGTGGGCGATGCCGCCGGCCAGCGTCCCGATGGCCTCCATCTTTCCTGCATGCTGCAGTTTCTCTTCCAGAATTTTCTTTTCCTCCTCCGCCTGCTTGCGCTCGGTGATGTCGCGGGTTATGCTGAGAATATGGGGCGCCCCGTCAAGAGTGAGCACAGAGGCCGAAATTAACCCGTAGCAGAGCTTACCGTCCTTCGTTCGAAAAGTGGCTTCAAGATTGGTTACCTCTCCGGTTTTTCTCAATCCGGCGACCAATCTTTGCCAGTCGTCAATATTGTCCCAGATATCATATTCTATGGAGGTCTTGCCGATAATATCCTCTTTCGTATATCCCATGATCTTGGTGAATCCAGCATTGATTGAGACGTACTTGCCGTCTTCGAGGCGGTTAATATTCACGGCATCGGGGCTGATATAGAAGGCCGTGCGGAATTTATCCTCACTTTTGGTTAGCGCCTCAGTGGCCAGTCTGTGTTCGACGATCTCCCGGGAAAGCTGATTATTGGCAGTTTCAAGTTCGCCGGTGCGCTCCTGTACGCGTTTGTCCAGGCTATCCCTGGCAATTCGCAACTTCTGAGACATCTCATTGAACGCAGCGCATAATTCATTTAATTCCCGGCTGCCTTGTTGAGGAATGGTTTCCCCGAGGCTTCCTTCCATTCTGGACAGCTCCCGCGCCTTGGCGCTAATTACACCGATAGGGGCGATGACAAAGTGGCGATACAGAACAAAGAGAACCGCCAGGACAATTACCAGAACGGTGACGAGCATAATAGATAGTTTAAGCGAGAGGTTCGATGCCCCTTTATAAGCTTCGGCGAGGGGGATCCGTATGGAGATAATGCTAACTAAATCATCAAGCTTACGGTGAAACGCCTTATCCGCGCCGTACAGCCGCAACATGCCAGCCGGCGCAGCCCCCGGTTCGCTGTGACAGCGCAGACAGGCTCCTTCAATGATTTCTCCCCTTCTCAAAACAAAAAGATAGGGTTTACCGGCCATTATCTGAACATCCGAATGGGCATTGAACTTTTTATCTTTTTTCATTTTTGCGAGAAAATCCATCTCGTAGGCATTGGCCTCGTTTTCGGGATTTCTTGCATCGATCACGGCATCTTTGATGTAATATCCGAAGGGATTAAGCGATTGAAAATATTTATTGATTTCCCGATTGGCATAGGTTGAGGACATCCAGGAAGGCTCAAAATAATCCTTGGAGCGAAAAGGGGCTGTATATTCAAACAGCTTGGGCTTTAAATTTTGTGAAAAGTACATATGAGTGGCCAAGTTACGGTCAAGCAGCATCCGCGCCTTGGACTCCGCTTCCCGCATTGATTCCTGTTTCATGGTGCGCTGAACCATCAGGATAATTGCTGAAGCCCCCAGAATAAAAATAATCCCGATGCCGATAGTTACTATTTGCATCATCCTGAGATTATTAAATTTTATCACATCTTACCTCCATTGCTGCCCAAACCCGAATTTCCATCTGCCGCAATCATTTGGCGTTTTGAAATTTGCAGGAGCTTTCGTATTACTATTTTTGCGGAAATGACAAAACGGGGCGTTTGTTTAAAAGCCAATCTGTCCGCTTCGTTACAGCAGTCCGGCCAGCTTTTCCAGCGCCTGTTCCAGAAATTCCGGGTGGGGGCCGCCGGCCTGCGCCATGTCGGGACGGCCGCCGCCCTTGCCGCCGACTGTGGGGGCGATCTGGCCGATGATCTTTCCGGCATGGTAGCGTTCGGAGAGGTCCTTGGTGACGAGGCACAGCAGCATCGCCTTGTCGTCAACCCGGCTGCCGAGGAGAATTACGCCCGAGCGGAGGCGATCCCTGAGCTTGTCGCCGAAATCGCGGAGCGCCTTCGCGTCGGAGGCATTCACGACGGCCGCAAGCATGTTGATTCCGTTCACCTGCCGGACTTTTTCCAGCAGATCTCCGGAATCCTGCGCCGCTATTTTGGCCTTCAGCGCATCGCTTTCTTTTTCCAGATCACGTTGAATGTGCAGGAGTTTTTCAGTTTTTTCCGCCGTTTCGAAGGGGCTGCATTTCAAAAGCGCCGACGACCGGCGGAGTTCCTCCTCGAGGCGCCCGGCATAAGCCGCAGCGCCCCGTCCGGTAAGGGCTTCAATCCGGCGCACCCCGGCCGCAACGGACGATTCGTGGATAATTTTGAAAAATCCGATATCTCCGGTTCGGGCCACATGCGTGCCGCCGCAGAGCTCCCGGCTGAAGGCGCCCATCTGGAGAACCCGGACCCGGTCGCCGTACTTTTCGTCGAAGACCGCTGTCGCGCCGGTCTTGATGGCTTCAGCAAGCGGCAGCACCCTGGTTTCCACCGGGACATTCGCCCGAATCATCGCGTTTACCCGCTCCTCCACCCGGCCCAGTTCTTCCTCGGAAATCCGCGAAAAATGGGTGAAGTCGAAGCGCAGCCGCTCCGGGTTGACGAGCGACCCGGACTGCTTTACGTGCTCCCCCAGTACCTCTTTCAGCGCCGCCTGGAGCAGATGGGTTCCGGAGTGGTTGGCTTCCGTATCCCTTCTTTTCCCCGTATCTACGAAAAGATCGGCCTGATCTCCGGTTTTTATCTTGCCTTTGACGACCTTGCCGACATGGCTGACCAGGTTGTCGAGCGGCCTTTTTGTGTCGGTCACGGCAAATTCGAATCCTGCCCCCGTGATGAGCCCCGTGTCGCCGATTTGCCCACCGACCTCACCGTAGAAAGGCGTATGCGCAACAATAAGTTCCGCCTCCGTTCCTTCCGCTATCTCTTCCGCCCTCTGACCTGCGACCAGGATGGCGCTGATTGCGGAACGCCCCGTTGTCACGCCCCCGTAGCCGGAGAACTCCGACACGATTCCCCCCAGCGTAAGTTGCCGATATACCTCGGAAATGGCCGCTTCGCCGCTTCCCTTCCACGACTCGCGGGCCTTCTTTCGCTGGAGGTTCATCGCCCGTTCGAAACCCTCCATGTCGAGCGAGAGATTGTCACGGCGGACGATATCTTCTGTCAGGTCAACGGGAAAACCGTAGGTGTCGTAAAGTTTGAAAACTACCTCGCCGGGGATTATAACTTTCCCCGCCGTTTTGAGGGCGGCTGTCTCCTCCTGGAGGATGCGGAGTCCGGCATCGAGGGTTTCGATGAAGCGCTGCTCCTCGCTTTCAACAACCTTCTGGATATATGATGCCTTGGCAAGCAAATCGGGGTAGGCCCCCTGCATCTCGTCAATAACTGCCCCGCATACCTCGTGTAAAAACGGGCGGTTCATGCCGATGAGCTTTCCGTGCCGCGCCGCCCGGCGGAGAATCCGTCTCAGGACGTAGCCCCGCCCCTCGTTGCTGGGGATGACCCCGTCGCCGATCAGGAAGGCGACGGAGCGGCTGTGGTCGGCGATGACGCGGAGGGAGATGTCGGATTCCTCATTGCTGCCGTAGGCATGGCCGCTGATTTCGGAGATGAAGCGGATGATGCCGGCAAAGAGGTCGGAGTCGTAATTGCTTTTCACCCCCTGGGCGACCGCGGCGAGGCGTTCGAGCCCCATGCCGGTGTCGATATTGGGCCGCGGCAACGGGGTGAGCGTCCCGGACTGGTCGCGGTCAAACTGGGTGAAGACAAGGTTCCATATCTCAAGGTGGCGGTCGCATTCGCAGTAGATGTCACACTCGGGCCTGCCGCACCCTGTTTCCTTCCCCTGGTCGTAGATGATCTCGGAGCAGGGGCCGCAGGGGCCGGTATCCCCCATTGTCCAGAAATTGGTCTTTTCCCCCATCCGGACGATCCGCTTTTCGGGGACCCCCATCTCGTCGCGCCAGATGCGCAGCGCCTCTTCGTCATCTTTATAGACCGTCACCCAGAGTCTTTCCTTGTCTAGGCCGATCACCTCGGTCAGGTATTCCCACGCCCAGGCGATCGCCTCTTTTTTGAAGTAATCCCCGAACGAAAAGTTCCCCAGCATTTCAAAAAATGTGTGATGACGGGCTGTTACACCGACATTTTCCAGGTCGTTATGCTTTCCGCCCGCCCGCACGCATTTCTGCGAGGTGGCCGCCCGGGTGTAGCCCCGCTCCTCCAGCCCCAGAAAACTGTTTTTGAACTGCACCATCCCGGCGTTTGTAAAAAGGAGGGTCGGATCGTCCTTGGGGACAAGCGGGGAACTGCCGACTATCGTGTGTCCCTTGCTTTTAAAGAATTGCAGATAACTGTCCCGTATTTCACTGCCCGTCATCGTCATGAACCGCTTCTTCCTCCTGTTCGTTGATTGTGCGCAGGATAAGCTCCAGGGGAAACCCCTTGCCCATCAAGTTCCTGATTAATCGTGCCTTTTCCTTTTCTTCTGTCCTTCCGGACGTCTGTCCCGGAAGGCGTTTCCCCAGTAAGCGCCTGATTCGTTCCGCTTCGTCCATCTCTTCGTCAACCGCAGCGATTGCCGCTGCCCGGAGATCAGCGGCGACCCCCTTTTCCTGCAGGTCGAAGGCTATCCTGCGATTTCCGGCCAGTCGGTTTGTCGCCAGCGCCCTTGCCCGCTGCCGGGCGAACTCCCCATCGTTGATATATCCAAGCTCCCGGCATCTAACGATTACGTCCTCGAGAACGGCCGGGGCGAAATTCCCCGACTTCAGTTTCAGGCGCAGTTCCCTTTCGCTGTGAGCCCGGATTCCCAACAGTCGGAAGGCCTTTTCTTTGGCCTTTGCGAAGTCGCGCTCTTCGTCCATCCTTATTTGGCGCTTTCCACGACGTCCGCTTTTTTATGTCCGATGCCGAGCTTCTCTAATAATTCGGTTTCGATTTTCTTCATCGTGTCTGTGTTTTCCTTCAGGAAGGTGCGGGTGTTATCCCTTCCCTGGCCGAGTCTGTCACCGTTGTAGGAGTACCAGGCGCCGCTTTTTTCGATGATTCCCTTGTCGCTTGCCAGATCAATCAAGTCTCCCTCTTTCGAGATTCCCTCCCCGAAAATGATATCAAATTCCGTTTCCCGAAACGGCGGGGCAACCTTGTTTTTCACCACCTTGACGCGGGTGCGGAAGCCGATGACATCCTGCCCGGATTTGAGCGCGGTTACCTTGCGGATGTCAAGGCGCATCGTGGAGTAGAATTTGAGCGCGTTCCCGCCGGTCGTCGTTTCCGGGTTGCCGAAGAAAACGCCGATCTTCATCCGGAGCTGGTTGATGAAGATCACAGTTGTTTTTGACTTGCTGATGCTGCCGGTCAATTTTCTCAGCGCCTGCGACATCAGCCGCGCCTGAAGGCCCATCTGGGCGTCGCCCATTTCCCCTTCGATTTCCGCCTTGGGAACCAGCGCGGCGACCGAATCGACAACCAGAATATCGAGCGCCCCGCTGCGCACGAGGGTCTCGCAGATTTCCAGCGCCTGTTCCCCGGTGTCGGGCTGGGAGATCAGAAGATCGTCGGTGTTGACGCCAATCTTGCGCGCATAGACGACGTCGAGGGCGTGCTCGGCGTCAATGAACGCCGCAAGTCCGCCCAGCTTCTGCGCCTCGGCGATGATGTGCAGCGAGAGGGTTGTCTTCCCGCCGGACTCGGGGCCGAAGATCTCGATGATCCTGCCACGGGGGACGCCGCCCGTGCCGAGGGCGATATCGAGGCTGATCGAGCCCGTCGGGATGGCGGGAATATCGGAGATCACCTCGTTTCCCCCCAACCGCATAATCGCACCCTTGCCAAACTGCTTTTCAATCTGCGAGATCGCCAGATCAACCGCCCGTGCCCGTTCCGTATCTGCTGCCATAGACGCCTCCTTTTTTCCCTTTATCAATGATATCAAACGCTTCAGTTATTACTTCGTTATTCCCCCGCGTTCCCGGCAAACGGGTAGGCGGCAAGTTTTGTGTAAATCGCCCCGCCGGGGGTAAGGTCGCTTTTAAATAGGCAGAGTTCGGAGGCGGTAAACTGTCTCGCCTCGTAAGCGCTGCTTGCCGATAACTCCCTGAGAAGACTGTCCGGTTCCGACAAGGTCTTTATCCGGGCCAGGGTCAGGTGCGGCAAAAACGGGCGCTCCTCCCTGGGGAAGCTCATTTCAGAAAGCTTCTTTTCCAGTTTGGCTTGAAACACTGTCAGCCGCTTTGTATCACCCTCCATTTCCAGATAGACAACTCGGGGACGTTTCGCCGAGGGGAACGTCCCCAGCCCGCGGAGCGAAAGAGTGAAGGGAGCGTCCGCGGCCGCCGCCTGCCCGCATGCCGCGGATATCTGCTCAACCTCCATTGCGGAGACATCCCCGAAGAATTTCAGCGTGAGGTGCAGGCCTTCCGGCTTTACCCACCGGATATTCCCGGTGACGATCCTTTGCAAACGTCCTTGAAGCCTCGCGATTTCCCGGTTGAGCCCGTCCGGCGGAGCGATTGCCAGAAAGAGGCGAAATGCCCCATTATCCCGCATCGCGCAGCTCCCCCGTCAGATATCGCCAGAGCATCAACAGGGCGGATTCGGAGGCGATTGTTCGGTTGCGCCTTCTGTCCCAGCGGAAGGCGTAATGACGGCAAAAGGTCTGGTCGCCGGTTGCCAGGGCGATAAAGGTTGTGCCGACGGGCTTTTCCACTGTGCCGCCGTCGGGACCGGCGATTCCCGTCACGGACAGCCCCAGATCGGTTCCCGCTGACCGGCGGATTCCCTCGGCCATCAGCCGCGCCGTTTCCTCGCTTACCGCGCCGTGGGCGCTGATCACCCCCTCCGGGATACCCAGCAGGGCGACTTTGGACTCATTACTGTAGGAAACTGCGCCGCGCTCGAAAAACGCGGAGCTGCCGGGGATGTCCGTCAGCCGGTTCGCGATCAGTCCCCCGGTGCATGATTCCGCCGTGGAGAGCGTAAGTTTTCTTTCTGTCAATATCTTCGCAATGTTTCCGGCAAGCGACTCCTCGCCCCGCGCGAAGATGTAATTCCCCAGCCTCATTTCAACCGTTTTGCATGCGGCCGCGAGTTTTTCCGACGCCGCTTCTGCCGATTTTTCCCGCACCGTCAGCACCAGTTGGTTTTCGGGGAAATTGGGATAGAATCCCACGCTGATTCCTGCTCCGGCCAGATTATCGCCGGCGATCGCTTCATCGACTGCCGATTCGCCAATCCCGGAGAGCCGGAAGATGCTTGTTTTTACATGGAGCGAGGAAGCGGGAAAGGTCTCCCGGAAAAGGGGGATTACCCCCTCGAAGAGCATTTTTTTGGCTTCGTGGGGGACGCCGGGAATAACGGCGATGATCTTTCCTGCCCGGTAAAGGGCGAAGCCGGCCGCGGTTCCGGAGGGGTTGGCGATGATCCTTGCCCCCGCCGGGAAGACCGCCTGTTTGGCGTTGTTTTCGGTCCAGCGCAGCCCCCGGTTTTCAAAAATGCTCCGGACATAGGCAAGAACGGCTTCATCGGTGTGCAATTCCAGGCCGAAGGAGCTGGCGATGGCGGCGGTGGTAATGTCGTCGGAGGTCGGTCCCAGGCCGCCGGTTACGACCAGCGCCTCGACATGGGAAAGCATGTAGGAAAGCGCGTCATGAATCGCGTCGTTATCGTCTCCGACGGACATCATCCGCACCAGGACCCAGCCCTGGAGCTGCATCGCCCGGGCGATCATCGCGGAGTTTGTGTCCTGTATCTTGCCGCTCGTCAATTCGTTGCCGATTGTCAGTATGCCGACCTTCATCAATCGCCTCTCTTATAATTTGAACCAATAAATCAGAAGCTGCAGGACGATATTTCCATAAACCCCCGCGGCCAGGTCATCCGCCACTATTCCGCCGCCGCCGGGGAGCTTGTCCTGAAAAAAACGCGCGGGAAACGGCTTGGTTATATCGAAAATCCTAAACAAAACAAAGCCTATGGCTATATGGGATAACGTCGGCGCAACGAGAAACAGCGTCCACTGGAGACCGGCTATTTCGTCAATTACGATGCATTGGGCGTCCTTTTGTCCAAAAAGCCTCTCCGCCTCGTCCGCGACATGCCAGGCAAGAAAGCAGAAGGCCAGAGTCGTAATCAGCCAGATTGGCCAGGACAGCGACGAAAAAACCAGATACAGTGGAATCCCGACAAACGTTCCGAAGGTCCCCGGCATAAAAGGCGCAAACCCGCTTCCCAAACCGGTTGCCAGTGTCTTGATGAATTTTTCGTTCAGGTTTCTGCCCCGCTTCAGTCTTTTTTAAAAAAATCCGTACGCGATACTCTGCCGCGGGTAAACTATCCTTTTTTGCGCCTTGCTGTCAATAACCACTTGCCTCTTTTCACAAAATTGTTTTCAAACGTTTTGTTTTTTGAGGAACGGCGCCTTTTCGACTTTGTGTTTTCGCGTTTATTCATAGTTGACAGGCGATAAAAAACCATTTATGGGATTGCAATCGGTCTCGAAAATAAATAAAGTTAAAAATGTGCTGGAGATAATGTTTTTTATTGGTTTCTCACATGGATGGCGATAAATCCAGGAGGGATTGTTTTATGAATAACGGAGTGATCATTCTTTCAGTTGCGACAATCGGCAGTTGGGCAACCTGAAGTAAAAAGACGCTCTTCCTGTAACCCTATGCGAGAGCGCCGGTTTAATTGTAGCTAATGCGAAGCGAGGTAACGATCTGATGGAAAGAATAGCCGAATACGAAAAGCTTGAGCAGCACATTAAGGAACTGGAGGAGGAATCCGTTCAAAACGCTCAATTGAGGGAACGGTTGAAACTGGCTGAAGAGGAACTCGAAAAAAAGGAACGTCAGATAGAGGAATATTTTACCCATGCCAATGCCCTGGCAATGGAGACGGAACTCGCCCGCGTTGAACTGAACCAGATATTTAACGCGGCTACCGACGGGATGTGGATTGTGGACGATCAATTTAACGTGGTCAAGATCAATAATGTGCTTTCCACTCTGTTGGGCAAGAGCCGGGGCGATACGGTCGGCCGGAAGTGTTTTGACCTGTTCCAGGGTTCCCTGTGTCAAAAGGATAACTGTTCGATGAAGCGGATTCTGCAGGGCGAGCAGCAGATCGAGTGCGATATAGACCGGAAATCCTCTGATAATGTTAGCTCTTTTATCATGACCGCCTCGCGCTACCGGGGTCTTGACGGAGCGTTACTGGGCATGGTGGAGAGCTTCAAGGATATCACCGAGAGAAAGACCATTGCCGGGGACCTGCAAAAGGCCAATCAGGAATTGAATCGTCTTGCCATCATTGATGGTTTGACGCAGATTGCCAATCGCCGCAGGTTCGACGAATGTTTGAAACAGGAGTGGCTGCGGATGGCAAGGGCAAAATTGCCTCTTTCCATAATCATGTGTGATGTCGATCACTTCAAACTATACAATGACCATTACGGCCATCCGTTGGGCGACGTTTGTCTGAGCTCCGTTTCCCATGTGATCGACTACTGCGCCAAACGTCCTTCCGATCTGGCCGCCCGTTACGGCGGTGAGGAGTTCGTCGTGCTGCTGCCGGGTACGAATGCTGAAGGCGCCGTTTTCGTTGCGGAGTCCATTCGCATGAGGGTTCAGGGGCTTGGAATTGACCATGCCGCTTCCCCTGTCCATAAATACGTCACATTGAGTCTGGGGGTCGCCAGTCTCATCCCGGAATATGATGCAAACCCGCAGGCACTGCTGGAGGCCGCGGACAATGCGCTTTACGAAGCCAAGCGGACGGGACGAAATCGGGTTTGCGTAAAATCCATAGACGCCGCTGAGCCATATTTGCATATTCACAAGGGTGCTGAGGAATTAGCGGGAAGGCATGCTTAGGGCCTGTCCACAAATAACCTGGGCAAGATTGCGCTCAGATTTGGGTTGGATTTGGTTGCGGCGATTGAACAAAACCGCAGACGTAGCAGCGCTACGTTGAGGATTTTGTGATTGAGCCACAGCCAAAGATGGCCCAAAGATGAGATGCAAGATGTTCAGGTTATTTGTGGACAGGACCTTAATTATCGGCCGGGGCAGATGCCCCTGGCGCGGCTTGTTCCGGGTAACGCAGAAGCAGGCTCAGGGTGAGACCAAGGAAGGGAAGAACGGCTATCGACTTCAGGGCGAACGGCACGCCGAAATGATCGGCCAGCACCCCCAGCAGCGTTACGCAAATGCCGCCTGCCCCGATGGCGAAGCCGACCATCAGCCCGGAGGCGATGCCGAGGTTATGGGGAAGCAGGCGCTGCACCATGACGATGGTGACGGTGAAGGTGGAAACCAAGATCATGCCCAGCACTCCCAGCACTAAGAATAACGCCGTGCCGTGGGCAATGAAAATCAGCGGCAGCACCAGCGCTGTCAGAAGCATGGCAAAGGTTAAGTAGCGTTTGTGCCCCAGCCGGTCAGCGACAGGCGCGCCGCCTAACGTTCCCAGAACCCCGCCCAGCAGAAAGACAGACACCAGGGCGCTTGCGTAAAGGGGATCACCCTTGAGATAATTTATGTAATAAAAGGGGATGTAGGTCATCAGGCCCATTTGAATCCAGGAGCGCATCATTACGATGCCGATCAGCAGAATCACCGACATGTAAGTCGCGCGCGATATCTTGTAGGAGGCATCCTTTACGGCTTTTCGGGCGGTTTGGCCGGCAGTTATTTCTCTCCAACAAAACAGGATGATCCCGGTGACCAGCAGGGAAGGGATGATAATGACCGGCAATGACGAAAAACCGCTGTACTTAATGATAAAAACGGCGATTATGGGCCCCAGGGCAAAGCCGAGATTTCCTCCCACCGAGAAGATGGCCATGCCCATGACCGGTTTTTCTCCGGTGAAACCGGCCGCGGTCTTGTACCCCTCCGGATGGAACGAAGCGACGCCGAGACCGCTTAGGCCCACCAGCACTAACACTATCCAGTAAATTGATGGAAATGATAATAAAGAGAAACCGAGGCCGGCGCAGAGACAGCCGGCGGGCAGAAGAAACGGTTTCTCTTTTATATCGGAAAAATATCCAAAGAGGGGCTGAATAAACGAAGATGTAAAATTCGCCGCCATCAGGATCACGCCGGTCATTGTGTAGGAAAGAGACAGGTTTTCCTTTAAAAAAGGCAGTATGGCCGGCAGCGCCCCCTGGTAGATGTCGGTTACCAGGTGTCCCAATGAAAGCAGCAGCAGTATCTTCAGGTTAAATTTTCTCATTGGATGATTATCATTTCTCCGAGGCTAAATCGGCAACCAGTTTTTGGCCGGCGGCGAAAGCCTGGGGAAGGGCCTCCGGGTACTTGTGGATGTCGCCGTTTGCGTCAACTTTCCGAAAAAGGAGATCGCCGGTGTAGGAGGCGTTGAAGGCGTCGAAGAAGTATTTTACCGTCAAGGAGGCGCCCTCAAAGAGTTTCTGCCCCTTTGTTCCCCCGACGGAGATGAAGAACCCTTTTTTCCTTTGCGCCTGCTCCCCGAGCGCCGGATCCTGGAGCGTGTATTTCCGCTCCCAGAGCGCCTGTGAACGATCGATCAGCGCCTTGGTCCAGCCGGTTACCCCGTAAAAGTATATCGGTGATGCGAGAATGACGATATCCGCATCGAGCAGGCGCGGATAGATTTCCTGCATGTCGTCGTTGATCTTGCAGATTCCCTCCCGGGAGCAGTCGTGGCAACCCCGGCACGGGGTGATTTTAAAGTCGCTGACCCGCAGCGATTCGACCCTTGCCCCCGCCGCTTTAGCCCCCTTGAGCGCCTCAGCAAGCAGGGCGTCGGTATTGCCTCCCTTGCGGGGGCTCCCATAGATTCCCAGAAGTTTTATATTGTTGGCCATTTTTTCACCTCGCCTTTATGTGTCAATAAAAATCATGCAAATTCCTCGCTGCGGAGAAAGGAGGCGGCGTTGCGGAACAGCAAAAGCCCCATGCCCTCTTCGGGCAGTTCCTCTCTCGTCCAGCGGGGGTGGTTCGTCCGGTGCAGATAGGCCTCCGGGTGGGGCATAAGGCCGAAGATGCGGCCCGTTTCATTGCAGATTCCGGCAATTGCGTCTATTGAGCCGTTCGGATTCGCCGGATAGTCCCTTGCCGCTTCCCGGCAGGTCTGATCGCTGTACTGCAGGGCGATCAGATTTTTCCTTTTGATTTCTTTCAGGGTTGTTTCGTTGTCAGTTATAAACTTGCCTTCCCCGTGGCGGACCGGCAGGTAGATGCCGGAGATGCCGCGGGTAAAGATGCAAGGCGAGGCCGCATTGCCTCGCAGGTAAACCCAGCGATCCTCGAAGCGGCCGGAATCGTTGAAGGTAAGCGTTGCTGTTTGCCGCTCGTAGTCGCCGTCCAGACCGGGCAGAACTCCCAGCTTGACGAGGAGTTGAAAGCCGTTGCAGATTCCCAGAATCAGTTTTCCCGCTTCTATGAAACGCTGGAGTTGATCATACAGCCGCTCGCCGCTTCCGGATACCCGGGCGTGGAGAATCCGGTTGGCGCCGGCCTTGGCGGAACCGAGGTCGTCGCCGTCCAGAAAGCCGCCGGGCAAATTCAGAAAATGATAATCGTCGAGCCGTTTGGCGCCGGTCAGAAGGTCGCTGATATGGACGATCTCAACCGTGTCGAAGCCGGCAAGCCGGCAGGCATGGGCCGTTTCCATCTCGCAATTGGTTCCATTGCCGGTAATAACGATAGCCTTTATTCGCCGGGGCATATTTTTATAATTTCCTTTCGGGTAAATAAGTCATTTATAAACGCCAAACTGCCTGTCTTTTCCGGTTGGCGGATGAATTGTGCAGAGCTGGCCGTTAAGAGGCGAGCGGCTGTTGCCAGGCCTCCTTCAGAACGGAGAGTTTTTCCTCCATGATGGCGTTTCCGGCCAGCCCCTTGATCGTCAACAGTTCCTGCCCGGCAACCTTTCCGATCAGGGCGAAGACGGAATCCCCCAAAATTGCATCGAAGGCCTCCTGCTGCTCCGGATGGATTGTCGTGACGAAGCGGCTCTGGGATTCTGAAAAAAGGAGTTCATCGTCGCGGCTGATTCCCTCCGCGGGAATCTTTGCCAGATCGAGGTCAAGACCCAAGCCTCCCGCGAAAGCCGATTCGGCGAGCGCCACGCCGAGACCGCCGTCCGAGCAGTCGTGGCAGGAGGCGACCAGTCCTTCCCGGATGGCCATGCTCAGCCTCTGGTAAAGCAATTTTGCCGTTTTTGGCCTTACCTGCGGAACGCTGTTGCCGATTGCCCCGTTTTGGGCGTACCATTCCGATCCGCCCAGCTCCTGATAGGTTTCCCCCAGAACATAGACAAGATCGCCCGGTTTTTTGACATCCATCGTCACAGCCTGGCGGATGTCTGCGATCTTCCCCAGCGTCGAGAAAAGGAGCGTCGGCGGGACAGAGATGCGCACATCCCCGATCTGATAGTCGTTTTTCATGCTGTCCTTGCCCGAGATGCAGGGGACGCCGTAGGCCGTCGTCAGGTCGTAGAGCGCCTCGTTGGCCCGGATGAGCTGGGCGAGTTTGTAATCCCCGTCGGGATTCTTTTCGGTCTGCACCGGGTCGCACCAGCAGAAGTTGTCCAGCCCGGCCAGCATGTCGAGCGAGGCGCCGGTTGCGACGGCATTTCTGACCGCCTCGTCGATGGCCGCCGCCGCCATGGCGTAGGCGTCGATATCGCTGTAGCGGGGGCAGATGCCGTTGGCGACGACAATCCCCTCAAAGGAGTCCAGCAGGGGCCGGATTATCGCGGCATCGCTGGGGCCGTCGTTGCAGACGCCGGTCAGCGGCTTGACCACGCTTCCCCCCTGCACCTCATGGTCGTACTGGCGGACAACCGACTCCTTCGAGCAGATGTTCAGTCGCGACAGCATTTTTCTCAGTTCCGCGCCCAAATTCTCCGGGAGCGGGAAATCCGGCTCCGGATGCTGCGGCGCCTTCCAGGAGGCCCGGAGGTTCATCTGCGGAAGTCCGTCGTGAAGAAAGGGGAGCTCGAGGAGGGCGACGGTCTTTTCGCCATAACGGACATGGAACCAGCCCGAATCGGTGTAGCGCCCAAGCGGGGTGGCCTCGACGTCCATTTTACGAGCGAGAGAGAGAAATTCATCAATTGTTTCAGGCGACACGGCAAGCGTCATCCGTTCCTGGGATTCGGAGATCAGAATCTCCCACGGGGCGAGCCCCGGGTACTTGAGCGGCGCCTGGGCAAGATCAAGCTCGCAGCCGCCGGAGATTCCCGCCGTTTCCCCGACGGAGGAGGAAAGTCCGCCCGCGCCGTTGTCGGTGATTGCCCGGTAGAGGTCCCGATCCCTGGCGATAAGCAGAAAATCCGTCATCTTCTTCTGGGTTATCGGGTCGCCGATCTGCACCGCCGTCACCGGAGAGCCCTCGTGCAGTTCCTCGGAGGAGAATGTTGCCCCGTGGATGCCGTCCTTGCCGATGCGGCCTCCGGTCATCACGATGATGTCGCCGGGCAGTATTGTCTTCAGATGACTCAATTCCCCCTGGATACGGGCCGGCATGATTCCTCCCGTGCCGCAGTAAACCAGTGGTTTCCCGAGGTAGCGCTCGTCGAAAACGATGCAGCCGTTGACGGTCGGGATGCCGCTTTTATTGCCGCCGTGTTCGACGCCTTCGCGCACCCCCTCGAATATCCGGCGCGGGTGAAGGATCCGGGCCGGCAGGGTTTTTTCGTATTCGGGCGGGGCGAAACAGAAGACGTCGGTATTGAAGATCAGCTTTGCCCCCCGGCCGGCGCCGAACGGATCGCGATTTACCCCGACGATGCCGGTGAGCGCCCCGCCGTAAGGATCGAGGGCGGAGGGGGAGTTGTGGGTTTCCACCTTGAAGACGAGGTTCCAGTCGTCATTGAAGCGGATGATCCCGGCGTTGTCGGAAAAGACGGAGAGGCACCAGTCGCCCGCGCCCATCCGTTTTCTGATCTCGTTGGTCGAGCCCTTGATGCAGGTGTTGAAAAGGGAATTTATCTCCCGGGGCATGCCGTTTCCGTCATCATAGATAATTTTGGCGTTGAATATCTTGTGCTTGCAGTGCTCGGACCAGGTCTGCGCCAGACACTCCAGCTCCGCGTCGGTTATTTTCCCGGAGAGCCCCAATTCCTCCCTGCGGGCGACAAAGGTCTCATCTTGCAGATGGCGCTGGATGATTTTCATCTCTTCAAGAGAGAGCGCCAAGAGTCTTTCCTGACTGATCTTCACCAATTCGCTGTCGGAAATGTTCAGATCTATTTCCCTTGTCCGGGGGAGGTCGCTTCCCATTACCTGCGGGATATAAGGTTTTATCCGGGCGTCTGGTTCCCCGGCCGTCCCGGGGTAGATATCGTAACGCTGAATGAGGTCGTTGGCGAGGAGTTCCGAGGCAATCCTGGCGGCGTCGTTTTGGGAAAGAGCGGACAGAGGAACTCCACTGATTGCGTACAGACGCGACGTATAGACGCGCACTTTTTTGCCGGTGAGAACGGCAATCGCCTCGCCGGCGGTTTTTCCGACATTGTCGGTGACGCCGGGACGGAAGCCGACCTCGATAAACCAGTCGCAACCGGCTGCTGCTGAGCCGTTGATCGCGTAATTCTGGACTACAGGATCAGACAGGGGGCCGCCCGCCGATTTTTCGAGTTCTTCCCGGTCCAGCTCGCCGTCAAGCGTGTAGATCTCGAACGTCCGCACCGAGGCGACGTCTATCCTCAGGTGGCTGATAATTCTCTTTTTTATCTTCTCGCCGAGGGCGTCCCGGATCCCGTTTTTAAAACCAATCTCGATGCGGTTGAGCATGTTCAAACCCCGTTTTTCGTCTTGTTGCGTTCATCCAAAAACGCGTTTTCAATATCAGATGGGCGGGCAAAAAACAAATAGAACGTTACCCCTTTCTGAGCGTTACGCGGAAAAGCTTGCGGGGAAGGGTTCCTTCCTCGAATTCATCAACGCTGAGCAGTTCATAGCCCTTCGCCAATTGCTCAACTTTCTGCATACTGAAGAAATGGACTACGAAACCCCCAACTTCGTACAGATCCTCGCCCCGGTTAATGCCTTTGCCATAATGAAAATCGTTCGTGTTGCGCACCGTATAGACATGAAGCCCATTCGGGCGCAGCACTCGCAGCACTTCGCGAGATAAAGCTTCGAGTTCGGAGGTTGTAAGCGCCATGCAATAAAGCATGTGCGAGTAGCAGGCATCGAATGTCTTGTCGGCAAAGGGGAGCGGTTTGCGGACATCGTGGCTTTGGGCGGCAACGAGCGCGGATAAGCCTGACTGAGCGGCTTTCTCCATGATGGAATTTACGCCAGCCTCGGAATAATCGAGGACATCCACTTGAAAACCATTTCCGGCGAAGAAGAGGGTATCTCTGCCTTGGCCTCCGCCTAATTCGAGGATTCTTTTTTTCCCTTCTTTTTTTAACAACTCTGCTGCATTCCGTGCCGGTTCACTGGCCTTAGCCCCGAACATGTCGGCTGTCTCAGAAAATGTCTCGTCCCAGTGTCGCTGTTGTGCGTTCAGTGCTTCATTCATGGCTGGTTCCTTACGCTAATTTTATCAGTCCATATTAATCTTTGACAATTTCACCCTTTGCTTATCGCTTTCCTGATATTTCCATGTATAAGAGATGCCCGATGGCAATAAAATACTGTGGGCAATGGGGAAAGATGAAACTACTTTTTCTAATTAGAAATGTACTCCGGAGGGGTTCTGGAGTCAAACGTTCAGGCTTTTGTCAATCACGGCGGCGAGCGTGCGGCAGATCTGCTCGGTTTCTTCCTGAGTTGGCCCCTCCGCCATGATCCGGCAGATATGCTGCGTGCCGGAGTAGCGGACAAGCACGCGGCCCTGATCCCTTAGACGCGCCTCCGCCTTGCGGATCGCGGCGGCGATCGCCGGGATTGCTGCGAGTTCCGGCCTGGATTTTACATGCACATTGACGAGAACCTGGGGAAATACATTCATTATTTCAGCAAGTTTGGAGAGGGGCTGGCCTGCCTTTTTCATCGCCGCCGCCACCTGCAGGGCGGTGATAATCCCGTCGCCGGTTGTGTGGTGTTCGAGAAAGATCAGATGGCCGGAATCCTCTCCCCCCAGCGCTGCCCCCCTCGCTTTCATCGCCTCGATAACGAGCCGATCGCCGACCCCGGTGATGACGGAGTCTATCCCCAAAGATTCCAAGGCGATCCGCAGGCCGGTATTGCTCATCACCGTCCGGACGACGGTATTATTGGTCAATTTTCCCTCATTTTTCATGACCTTGGCGCAGATCGCGAGCATGCGGTCCCCGGTGAGAACATTGCCTTTTTCGTCCACCGCGATCACGCGATCGCCGTCGCCGTCGAAGGCAAACCCGGCGTCGGCGCCGCTTTCCACTACCTTTTTCGCCAGTTTTTCCGGGTGCTGGGAGCCGCAGTGGAGGTTGATGTTTCTGCCGTCCGGCGTGTTGAACAGGGTTATCGTTGCGGCGCCCAGTTCGGAAAAGGCGTCAGGCGCAACGCGATAAGCGGCCCCGTTTGCACAGTCCAGAACTAGCTTCATCCCTGCGAGCGAATGTTCGCGGGGAAAGGATTGTTTCAGAAAGGCCGTATAGCGGACGGGCGCATCGTCCATTCGGGAGACCCTGCCAAGTTTGGCGGGGGAGGGGGCGAGGGCAGGGATTCTTTCGGCGGATACCAGCTCCTCGATCGCCGCCTCCGTTTCGTCGGGAAGCTTGAACCCGCCATTGCCGAAAATCTTTATCCCATTGTCTTCGTAGGGGTTATGGGATGCAGAAATGACGATTCCCGCATCGGCGCGGAGACTGCCGGCAAGAAAAGCCACCCCCGGGGTGGGAAGAATCCCGGCGACTATTGCATCCGCGCCCATAGAGCAGAGCCCGGCGACAATCGCATTTTCCAGCATGTCCCCGGAAATGCGGGTGTCCCTGCCGATGACAATGCGGGGCGCATGTCCTTCCCTGTCAAGCAGATGGGCGACAGCGCGGCCAATATTCAGCGCCATCTCCGCCGTCATCGGCGCTTTGTTTGCCACCCCCCGAATGCCGTCGGTGCCGAACAGTTTGCTCATGCGATTTGCCTGTCCCCCTTCTATGCGTACTGCCGATAGGTCGGATCGTACATCGAGGCCCTGATGAAGCCGCCCAGGTCATCCGGTTCCTTCATTTCCGTCAGGCCGCGGGCAAAGACGATTTTCGCGACGGCAACCGCGATATTGAACGAGACCTCGCGGATAAGCGCCAGAGAGGGAAAGATGCGTCCCATGTCCAGGTCAGCCTGCGTGACCTGGTCGGTAAGCGATCGCGCTGCCGCGGCAAACATCTCGTCGGTGACGGAGGTGGCCCGCGAGGCGACGATGCCGAGGCCCGCTCCGGGGAAAATGTAGGCGTTATTGGACTGTCCCGAGACAAATGTCTGGCCGTCGATCACGACAGGTGGAAAGGGACTTCCGCTTGCGAAAACGGCGCGTTTGTCCGTGCAACGATAGGCCGTCTCGGCGGTGCATTCCGACTTGGATGTGGGGTTGGAAAGCGCGAAGATAATCGGTCTTTCATTGATTTTTGCCATGAGGCGCAGAATTTCCTCCGTGAAAGCGCCTGCTTGAGCGGAGGCGCCAATGATCGCCGTCGGCCGGAGCGACTCGATAGCCGACAGCAGATCCGGCTGGAAAGGATAGTCATGCGCGAACAGAAGCTTGTGCTCGGCCAAATCATGGCGGCTCTTGACGACCAGTCCGTGGGAATCGACAAACCAGCAGTTGCGCCGGGCTTCCTCCTCGGACATTCCTTCCAAGGCCATTGCCGAAGCAATAAGGCTGCCCATGCCGATTCCCGCTTCTCCCGCGCCGAGGAAAAGCAGGCGCTGTTCCTTTAATTTTCCCCCAGTTATCCGCAGGGAAGAGAGAATGCCGGCCAGCGCAACGGAAGCCGTTCCCTGAATGTCGTCGTTGAAAAAGGGGTATTGGTCGCGGTATTTTTGCAGCAGGCGAAAGGCGTTAACGTTTCCGAAATCTTCCATCTGGATTAAAGCGTCCGGAAAAACCTCGTGCGCGGCCGCCATGAATTCATCGATCAACTCGTCATAGGCTTCTCCCCGCAGGCGGGGTTCCTGAAGCCCGATATAGTTTGGCGATTGCAGGAGTTCCTTGTTGTTTGTTCCGACGTCGATGGTAATCGGCAGGCAGCCGCCGGGATCTATGCCGGCGTACCCCGCGTAAAGCGACAATTTGCCGATCGGGATTCCCATGCCGTTCGCCCCAAGATCGCCGAGGCCGAGGATGCGCTCGCCGTCGGTTACGACTATTACCTGCACAGCGCGACGCCAGTTCTGAAGGACCTTCTTAATCTGGCCGCGGTCGTATTTTGTAAGGTATATGCCACGGGGGGAACTAAAAATATTGCTGAATTCCTGGCAGGCAAGACCCACGGTCGGCGTGTAAACGAGGGGGGCAATTTCTTCGACATGATTGATGAGGGTTTGGTAGAACAGTTGCTCGTTACGGTCCCGAAGGTCGGAAATATACAGGTATTTTTCCAGATCATTAGGTTTCTTCCTGAGATGGTCAAGCACTTGGTCAACCCTCTCCTGCTGGGTGAAAATCTTCGGCGGCAGCAGCCCTCGCAGCCCGAAAGTTTCGCGTTCTACTGCGGTGAAGGATGTTCCCTTGTTCAGCAATGGATCCCTGAGCAGTGCAATCCCCAGGGGAAGACGTGCCGCTTCCTCCTTCTTTAAAGTTGTTGTCATAAGAAATCTCCTTTCAATTAAGTCATTGATAAAGTTATCGCCCCTCTTTACGCGGGGCGCTTTTTTTAGTTTTGGGGCAAGCCCTTCCAGCCCTGATGGGTGCCAAAGCGGGTTATCAATGCCGCCCCCAGCCCGATCACGATTGAGATCGCCTTTATCATCCAGCCCAAATAGGGGACCCAGCCGATAATCCAGATAATCACAAGGCCCCAGAATGTCTGCCGGACAACGCCCGCGTCTCCCTTTCCGGCGAGGCGCAGCGCCCAGGCGCCGATGAGACGGCTTACGGCAATGAAGCCGAGCAAGGCCGTCAGTACGACCAGGATCACCTCCAGCGGAATCAGCGCGATGCCGATGACCGAGATGGTCAGGAGCAGCGCCAGCGGGGCGATCGCAATCAGGGCAAGGACTCCGGTCAGGATGACCTTGAGGGTGTTTTCGCTGATTGCCTCCGAAACCATTATTACCTGTTTTGGCAAGAGCGCGGCCGTCAGCAGCGCCATGCACAGGATGACAGTCAGCATCGAAAGCGAAATGAGCGCGAACACCCAGGACCAGCCATCCCATTGGCTGTTTATTGAATTTATTAATGTTTCGTAGATGTTTGTGGAGTTAATCTCCGTCAGATTGCCGCCGATTTCGGCATCTTTTGCCACTACTATCACACCGCCGACGGAGGCGACATCTCCTTTTACGACAGCCGTTTTTGTGAGTACGACCGAACCGCCAATTGCCAGGACGCTGTCGTCAACCGTGCCGTTTACGGTGATCTGACCCATGATTACTATAACCCGCCTGACCTTCTCCCCTTTTTCGATCGTGATGTCTTTGCCGAGGCGGATGACGCTTTTGTCGTTGGCGGCAAAGGCGGGCGCTGTAACAAACAGCATTGATAAGACGAGCAGCAAAAAAAGGGCGCGTTGAAGGTTGGTCTTGATTGTCATAGGGGTAGCCTCATATTTATTTTTCATGCTGTTTTGCGCCGCTGCCGGAAATACTCAATCGCCCCGGGCAGTACGGAGATGATGATTATCGAGATTATAACCAGCGTGAAGTTGTCTTTTACAAAAGAGATGTTTCCAAAGAAATAGCCCCCGAAAATGAACAGGGAAATCCACGAGATGCCGCCGATTACGTTATAGGAGATGAATCGGGAATAGCTCATCCGCCCGATGCCCGCGACGAACGGGGCAAAGGTTCGGATAATCGGCATGAAGCGGGCAATGATGATCGTTTTCCCGCCGTGTTTTTCATAAAACTGATGGGTCTTTTCGAGATAAGCCTTCTTGAAGAAACGGCCGTCCGCTTTCTGAAACACCTTGGGCCCAAGGTAGTGGCCGATTGCATAATTCACTGAATCGCCGGCGATCGCGGCGAGGGAAAGGATGATAAAGAGCAACTCCACGGTCAGAGGTCCCTTCAGGTAGGGGTTGGCGGCGAAGGCGCCGAGGCCGAAGAGCAGCGAGTCGCCGGGAAGTATCGGTGTCACGACCAGGCCGGTCTCGCAGAAGATGATAAGAAAGATGACAAGGTATGTCCAGCTCCCGAAATACTGCAGGACATCGGCCAGATGCCTGTCCAAGTGCAGGAAGATGTCGATAAAATTGAAAAGAAGATCTATCATGCTTTTTCCCGTTTTCCCCCGTAACGCCGGTTAAAAATTTTCTGGTTCATCCTGCACGCATCCGGACGGGCGATGGCAGACTCCGTCCTGACTTTCCCTCTTTTGTAAAAAACCAGTGTAGTATAGGGTCGCTGTTAAGTTCTGTCAATGACATAATGGAAGGACATAGTGGAAGGACGTGCGCGTGAAAGTCAGACTTAGGGCCTGTCCACAAATAACCTGAACATCTTGCATCTCATCTTTGGGCCATCTTTGGCTGTGGCTCAATCACAAAATCCTCAACGTAGCGTTGCTACGTCTGCGGTTTTGTTCAATCGCCGCAACCAAATCTAACCCAAATCTGAGCGCAATCTTGTCCATGTTATTTGTGGGCAGGCCCTTAGTTTCTCCGTTTTCTTAAAATCGCAGTTGCATCTCTAAGGGAGTTGCGCTATCAGTCTAAACAACCTGAGTAGTTACCTTGCGGCAATTATTGGCAGAAAAGAGAAAAGCCATGAAAAGATGCGGTTTATTGATCGTCCTGTTGATTTTATTTCTTGTCCAGCCATTTTTTCCCGGCGCGCTTTACGGGGATGCCGGTTTGCCGGGCAAAGAGGCAAAGAAACTGACCATCCTGTTTACCCATGATCTCCATTCCCACTTTCTCCCTGATATTGTTCCTGAAAACGGCGGCCGCAAAACGCAGGGCGGCTACGCGCGTCTGGCAACCCTGATCGGGCGCGAACGGGCAAAGGCGGCCGGGTGCAGCATTCTTGTTGATGCGGGTGATCTCTCGATGGGGACGGCTTTTCATACGGAGTTTCGCGAGGAGGCCCTGGAGCTGCGCCTGATGGGGGAGATGGGATACGATGTTGCTGCGCTGGGCAATCACGACTACGACTTTCGCCCGGCGGGACTGGCCGCGATGCTCCGGTCAGCCCGCTCCATGGGAAGCCGGCTGCCGGCGCTTGTCGCCTCCAATGTGGTGTTTGCCAAAGATGACAACCGGGACGACGACCTGCAGGCTGCCTTTGGTGAATACCCCGTTTCCGAGTACAATGTTTTAGAAATAAACGGAATCCGGATTGGATTTTTCGCGATAATGGGGCGCGACGCCGCGGATGACACGCCCTTTGCGAAGCCTGTCTATTTCGCCGACCCGGTGGAGCGCAGCCGGGCAATGGTTGAACTTCTCCGCACCAGGGAAAAGGTTGATCTGGTCGTCTGCCTCTCCCACTCCGGGACAAAGTCTGTGAAGTCGCATTCCGAGGACGAGCTCCTGCCGGAAAAGGTTCCCGGGATTGATGTCGTCATCAGCGGTCACACCCATACGACCCTGCCGCAACCGATAGTCGTCGGCAAGACGATAATAGTCTCGTCAGGGAGTTACGGCGCCTATCTCGGGGCGCTTGAGCTCGACATTTCCCGGGAAACGGGCGTCGTCATCGCTTCCTATCGTTTGGAGAAAACTTCAGCCGAGATTCCGGAGGACAAGGCGATTGCCGGAAAAATTGAGATCTTTAAAAAACTGGTCGATCAGCGGTATTTCGCTTCGTTCAATTTTAGTCATGACCAGATAGTCGCCGAAACCGCTTACGATATGACCTCTCCCGCCTATCACCAGACAAGGCTTAAGGAAAACGGGATCGGGAACATGATCGCGGACGCCTTTCGTTTTTCGGTGCGGCAGGCGGAGGGTAAAAATTACCGGCATATTGATATCGCGCTGACCACCGACGGCCAGATAAGGGATACCTTTCTGACAGGAAAAATCAGTGTTGCCGATGTCTTTAAGGTTTTGCCCCTGGGACTGGGGATGGACGACCGGCCCGGCTACCCGCTCCTGTCGGTTTATCTGACCGGAAAAGAGATCGCCAGCATGCTCGAGGTGCAGCCGACGATAGCGTCGCTGAAGCCCGACGCCTATATGCAGGTCTCCGGCGTCAGGTTTTCCTGGAATCCGCACCGCGTCCCTTTTGACCGCGTAGTCTCGATCGCCGTCCAGGACGAAAACGGCGCCTTCGTTCCGCTTGTTGCCGGCAAGCTCTACCGCATCTGCGTGAATGCCTATACGGCGGGAATGCTCGGGTTTGTGACCCGGGCGTCGCACGGTTTGATAAAACTGACGCCGAAGGACGCAGCCGGAAAGCCGGTATCAGATATGAAACTGCTGAGAATAGACGCAGATGCCGAAAAAACCGGCGTTCAGGAACTGAAGGAATGGGCGGCTCTGACTTTCTATTTCCAATCGCTGCCGGACAGCAACAAGGATGGGGTAGGGGAACTGCCGATAGAATACCGGAATCCTGACCGGCGGGGCGTTTCTGCGCCGTCGTGGAAACCCGTCCGCCTCCTGGAGGGCGCCGGCTGGATCACCGGGAGCGCCGTCGCGTTATTTGCCTTTATCGTGGTTGCACTGGTGTTTCTTATCCGCTGGGTAGTGCGGCGCATGACGAAAAGATGAAACAGCCACGGTGGCGCGCCGTCACAAAGAAGTGTGAAAACAAGTCAGGCGAGACGCCTGACCGACCGGCAGATTGAAAATAACCTGGCTGTCCCCCTTGCTTGTTTGGGATTGCAGCCAGAGAATTCATTAAAACGGCGGTGATGAAAAGATTATGCAGGATTTGATGCTCATAAGTGGCGCGGGGTTGTTTTTAATCATCCTCGTTTTGTTTTTTCTGCTTTTTCGTAAAGTCTCCAGAGAAATTGTCAGTCTCAGACAGGAACTCCTCCTGCTTTCACAGTTGTCGGAGCGGGCCGAGCGCGCCGTAGGCGTCGAGCTCGGTCGAAATCGCGAGGAGACGCTCCGGGCGCTTCGGCAAGCGCGGGAGGAGATGGCAGGCACGCTCAAAGGGGTCGGAGATACGCTGTATGGTCATTTCGACACGTTAACGCAGACAACCGAGCAGAAGCTCACGCTGCTCCGGGAAGCGGTGGAGAGGCGTTTAGGGACAATTCAGGAGGACAACGCCCGGCAGCTCGAGCGGATGCGGGAGACCGTGGACGAAAAGCTCCAGGGAACCCTGGAAAAGAGGCTGGGCGAGTCATTCAAGCAGGTTGGAGAGCGTCTCGATCAAGTCTCCCGGGGTTTGGGTGAGATGCAGTCCCTGGCCGCCGGTGTCGGCGATTTGAAAAAGGCCCTGACGAACGTCAAGGTGCGGGGGACGTGGGGCGAGGTGCAACTGGGGGCGATGCTGGAGCAGGCGCTCGCCCCGAATCAGTACTCCGCCAATGTGGCCACAAAGGGGGGAGGAGAACGGGTTGAATTCGCGATCAGGCTGCCTGGGCAAAGCGATGACAAAAATGAGATTGTCTGGCTCCCGATCGATGCGAAATTTCCCCTTGAGGACTACCAGCGACTTGTTGACGCCCAGCAGGAGGGCAACGCCGAAGCCGCAGAAGCTGCTGGAAAACAATTGGAAATCAGCGTCCGGCGCTGTGCCGCCGACATTGCGGGAAAGTATCTGAGTCCGCCGCAAACGACCGACTTTGCAATCATGTTTCTGCCGACGGAGGGTCTTTTTGCCGAGGTGATCCGCCGCAGTGGTCTGGTCGAACTGTTGCAGCGGGAATTCCGGGTGGCGATTGCCGGCCCGACAACCCTCTGGGGGCTCCTCAGCAGCTTGCAGGCGGGTTTCCGAACGCTGGCGATCCAGCAGCGGTCGGCGGAAGTATGGCGACTGCTCGCGGCGGTGAAGACGGAGTGGTCTAAATACGGGGAGATCCTTTCCCGGGTGCAAAAGAAGATCCACGAGGCGTCGGAGACGATCGAGCAGGCGCAGACCCGATCGCGGGCGATCGGCCGAAGGCTGAAGGCGGTGGAAGAGATGCCGACGGCAGACGCCGATGATGTAATCGCCGATGCAGAGGAAGAGGAAAACTCATGATTTGATCGGCGCGGCAGGGAGCGCAATGGATAATGGCGGTTCTCCCGCAATGCAGGGATGACAATAAATTTGGCCCCTTCTTTTACCCGGGCCTGTCCAATTCTTTTCTTACCGCCAGGCCCAGTTTTTCCTTGATATAGGGTTTTCTTACGTAAGCGCCCGCGCCGAGTTTTTTTGCGGCAAGTACCCGCTCTGATTCGGAAAAGCCGCTCACGATAACCGCTCTCTGCTGAGGGCGGATTGTGAGGATGCTTTTATAGGCATCCAATCCGTCCATGCCTGGGTCCATGATCATGTCCAGAACGAGCAGATTCACTTCGTGCTCTTTGATATAAGCTACCGCGTCTTCGCCGCTGGCAGCGCTCGCGACTTGGTAGTTAAGCGTCTTTAGCATATTTGACGCCAGCTCGCGCTGCTCTTTTACGTCATCCATCACCAGAATGGTTTCCCCTTTGCCCATGTATTCGGAAACGGTCGCGGCGGAGGCTTCAGTTGAGATTTCTTCCCGCGTCACCGGAAAATAGAGGGTAAAGACGCTGCCCTTTCCCGCTTCACTCTGCACGTTGATGTAGCCGTTGTGGTCCTTCACGGTTCCCCAGACCACGGCCAGCCCCAGACCGGTGCCGCTTCTGCCCATGATCTTCTTCGTATAAAAGGGCTCAAAGATGCGTCTTAGATCAGCTTTGGCGATGCCTTCCCCGGTATCGGATACGGAAAGGGCAACATAGTCTCCCTCCTGGATATTGTCATAGTCCTGAAGCGGTTTATCCAGATACTGATTCCTCGTTTTGATGGAAACTATGCCGCCCGTCGGCATCGCTTCAACGGCATTGGAAATCAGGTTATAGATGGTTTTTCCGAGATGCAGGGGAGATCCGGAGATGTTCAGGAGATTTGCTCCCAGGTCGCTTTGGATCTTCACCGCGAGATGGTGGGCAGAGAGATTTTCAAGCTCCGGCGACTTATTGCAGTCGGCGACAATCTGGTTGAGATTAACGATGCTGCGGCCCTGGACCCCCCTTCTGGCTAAGGTCAGCAGGTCGTCAACGATCGCCGCCGCCTTCATGCCCCCGTTCATCACATTTTGTACACTATGCCGGAGGGGGCTTGATTTATCCACGCTTTCGAGGAGCAACTCGGAATAGCCGACGATAACGCCGAGGACATTGTTGAGATCGTGGGCGACCCCGCCTGCCAAGGTACCCAGGGCCTCCATTTTCTCCGCCCGCTGCAGGCGTTCCTTCAGACTGCGATTTTCTTCTTCCGCCCGTTTACGTTCGGTTATATCGCGCGCAATACCCTGGACGCCAAGGATATTTCCCTGTTTATCCCGGTAAAATTGGGCATTGGTGGACACCCATACCGTCGAACCGTCTTTCGCCCGCATGGGCGCCTCATGCCCCTTGACCTCTCCCTGCTCGCGTAAGATAGAAAGAAAGTGATCCCGCTCTCCGGGATTCACATAAAAATCGCCAAGATTTTTTCCTAAGCTTTCCTCAATGACATATCCAAATATTTGTTCTGCGGAGGGAGAGACGGCGACTAATAACCCTTCATTGTCTGTTCGGTAAAAGGCGTCTGGTATGCTTTCAAACAGTTCTTTATATTTGCCTTCGCTTTTTTCAAGATTGTCAATTGTCTCTTGCAGTTGCAAAGTTTTCTGGGTCACTTTCCGATGGAGGATGTAATTCCAGAGCAGCAGGATAACCCCCAGGATAACGAGGCCTCCGATCAGATAAAAAAGGTATGCAAGATATGGCTTGGAGACCGCCGACCCGCGCCATCTTTTTTCAATTTTCTCGCGCTCCTTAACCGAAATCTTTGCAAAACCCGCTTCAATAGCGGTTAGAAGAGCCTTGCGCTCCTTGTGAACCGCGCGGTGGAACTGACCGGTATAAAGAGGGGTGGTCTGCCGGTACTGCTGTTCGATGTTCAGTTTGTAGAGGTAATAATGGGCGGGAGGCCCGTCAATGCAGAAGACCTTGATTTTTTGCGCTGCCGCGTCCCGGACGATGCTTTCGTAACTGGGGTATTCCCGCAGCGTCTGGATGCCGTGCCGTTTCAAAAAATCGATGCAGGCGTCGCCGGCCTTGACCCCGACTGTGAAGCCGTGCAAAGAATTGACATCCTTGAGCCCGCTGATATCCTTGTGAAAAAATATCGGGACGTCGAGTGATGCGTAGGGGGCCGAGAAGGCAAGAGTTTTAGCCCTCTCTTCGGTAAAGAAAATTGTATCGATCACGTCGGCGTTTCCTTCGGCCATCGTCTTTTGGGCCAGACCCCAGTCCATCCCCCGCAGGTTCACTTTGGTTCCCGTTTTTTCTGCCCAGAGATGCCATTCATCCACCAGAATGCCCTGAAGACGACCTTTTTCGTCGCGAAAAATAAAAGGCGGGTAATTGTCGTCGCAGACCACCGTAATTTCTTTCGGCAGGACGGAAGCATCGGCAATGCCGGCGAAGGCTGGAAAATAAAAAAGGAGAGCAAGGGAAATTAAAAGAAAGCGAGCGTTCAATATTTTTTTTGGGCGGTTTTGACAAGAGGCAATGAGTTCCCTTACAATTTCCATAGCTGATGCACCTCGATCATCGTATAGAAGGTTTTGCAGCCGTTCAAGGCTTTGCGGCTATCTCAATACGCTTCCTCAGCTCGAAGAGCTGCGCCGACTCTCCGATCATGACGAGCCGGTCGCCTGCTTTGATGGGACGTCCGGAGTCCGGATTGATATCGTACTTGCCTGTCGCTTGTTCTAACACCGCCACAAGGAGGGGCGCATGGCCCTCGGCCCCTTTCACGTCGCGGACTGGCCTTCCCACAAAGGGAGAGCCTTCCGGGACGGCAACCTCATCGAACCGGACGACGCTGTCCCGTTCCCGCATCATGGCATCCAGAAAGCCGACCGTCGCCGGGCGGACCATCTCGGAAACCATGCGCAGTCCGCCGATGTACTGGGGATTGATGACATTGTCGGCGCTGCTCCGCAGGAGCTGCTGACGCACCGTCAGCTCTCTCTGGGTGCTGACTACTCGGATATTGGGATTGAGGCCCTTGGCGGTTAGCGCCAAAAAGGCGTTGTACTGGTCAGTGGATAGTACAGCGAAGATTCCGGTCGCCTTCATCACCCCGGCGCGCTTCAGGGTTTCCTCCTCCGTCGCATCCCCTTCCACAACCTTGATGCCGTCAGCGATTAGCCTCTCTACGGTCTCCCTGTCCTGTTCGACCACGACGAAAGTTCTCCCCGTTTTTTCCAGCTCATCCATGATCACTCGGGCGGAATGGCTCGCGCCGCAAACGATGTAGTGACCGGAAAGCCTTGCGATCTCCCTCTCCATACGCCTCCTTTTTAGCACAACGGACAGCTGCCCCTCCACGATGATGGAGGTGAGCGTCGAAAACGCGTAGGCGACGATGCTCACGCCGCTCAAAATAAGAAACAAGGTGAAAACCCGGCCTGCGGAGGTGAGGGGGTGCGTCTCCCCGTAGCCCACTGTGGCGAGCGTGATCACCGTCATGTAGAGCGCATCGAAAGGCGCCCAGTCTTCGATGATGCTGTAGCCGGCTGTTCCGGCTAAGAGAGTGAAGAAGAGGAGCCCGGCGACGCTCGCAAGGCGTTTGTGCATCTCAGAGAGGCTGGTCATGTTTTTGAGGCAAGCAGGCCTGTTTTCCCCGATACTTTAGCTTGATGTCTTTCACTTTTGCCGCTTGGTTTCCCGACGTTGTCATAGCGCTTAAAACCTTGACGACTCACCAATAGCATAAAACGAAAGAATAGAGAAAGAAGAATTGCGGGAAGGAGCCAAAGCGACCCTCGGTGGATAAAGTTAAGGTGCAATAAATTTATATTTACTCTTGACATACGTTCATTTATATTTTAACAAAAAAACATAGATAAAGTATAATATATGCGCATTGTTCAATAGATCATCGATTGATTGCGGTCGGAAAAATTCCACTTATGGCAGTGCAATAAGTCAAGTATTATGGTTCTGTTCGAACAGATTACCATAATGGGGCAGTTCGGGATTCTACGCTGAAAGGGAAAGTCTTTTGGGAAGGCGGGCCCCTGAGATTTATATTTGAGTTGCATCGTGACTCTATAATGCTACTTGAAAAACAACTGTTTAGCAGCGAAGGGAGACAGGAATGAAAAAAATCAAAATAAGCGTAAAGATCATAGTCGGTTTTTTGCTCGTTGCCCTAATTTCGGGGATAGTTGGCGCTGTATCAGTTGTTTATACCAGGAAAATCACGAAGGCAGATCAGGAGCTCTATTCCTTTAATACGGTTCCGCTGACCTACGTTGGCTCGGTTGGGATGAATTTTCAGGAAATAAGGGTTCTTTTCCGCGATGCTATTCCAGAAATGAATGAAGACCGGCGTAAAGAAATGATGGCACGCATCCAGAGGCTCAGGGAGGAAAACGATGCGAGCATCAAAAAGATCGAAGCGGCTTTCCCGGCGGGAGAAAGAAAAAAACTTTTCGGGGAATTAAAAATTGGCTTGGCGGCTTATGAAAAGTCAATAGACAAAATGACCAATTACATTAACTCGAATTCAGCGGAGCTTGCCTCGGGGATTCTCCAGACTGAAGGGTTACTTGCTGCCAGGCAGCTTACCGGTGCAATCGCAAAACTCTTTGATTCAGGCGTATCGGAAGCCAAAAAAACAGCGGATAGCAACGACTCTATGGCTAAAGCATCGAGTTATCTATCTATTTCTTTAACGCTTCTCAACGTAATTGCTGCAGCGCTACTGGGGATTTTCCTGAGCATCGCAATAACCCGTCCCATAAATCGAATCGTTACAGGGCTAAGAGAGGGTGCTGAGCAAGTGGCTTCAGCGTCAAATGAGGTTTCGGCATCAAGTCAGCATCTGGCTGAGGGGGCATCTCAACAGGCGTCATCTCTTGAGGAGACGGCTGCGTCCCTCGAGGAGATGTCGTCAATGACAAGGCAGAATGCTGATAACGCAAATCAGGCCAAGAAAATGATGGATGAGGCGAGAGGGGTAGTTGAAAAAGCAAATAACCAGATGGCGCGTCTGACTGAGGCAATCGGTCAGATCACGAAGTCGAGTGAGGAGACTGGGAAGATCATCAAGACCATCGACGAGATTGCCTTTCAGACGAACCTTCTGGCACTTAATGCGGCGGTCGAGGCGGCGCGTGCAGGTGAGGCCGGGGCAGGTTTTGCAGTCGTTGCCGACGAGGTTCGGTCTTTGGCGTTAAGGTCGGCGGAGGCGGCAAAAACTACCAGCGATTTGATTGAGAAAACGATCAAGGCCGTCAAAAATGGCAACGAGATCACCATTGCCACGCAGGCGGCTTTTAGCGCTAACGCGGATATATCACGGAAGATCAATCAGCTGGTGGAGGAAATTGCCGCTGCCTCCCAAGAACAAGATAACGGGATCGGCCAGGTAAACACCGCGGTATCGGAGATGGACAAGGTTACACAGCGCACAGCGGCCAATGCCGAGGAGTCGGCCGCAACCGCGGAGGAAATGAATGCGCAGGCGCAGCAGTTGAAGAAATACGTGGATGAACTTGCGGAGGTTATAGGTGGTTCGTCGTCGGCTTCCCCTACTTTGCTGGAATACCGGCCAGCCCTTTCCGAACATGAGGAACCGCAGGAGGAACTGTGAATAAGATTTTGATCTTGGATAACGAAATTGAAGCAAAGCTTCTCGATTCTATTCTTACCGAGCGAGACATTCCTCATCGCATAAAGAGCTATCACGATTCAGCATACGATGGAATCTATCAAGCCCAGAAAGGTTGGGGTGTAGTTATGGCGCCTGAAACTTTTAAAGAAATAATTATGGATATCTATCAAGATTTACCCCTGAAGAATCCGGACACTGATGAGGAAAACATGACAGCGTAAGCCGTTCATCCCGCCAACCGAGGAACTTATATGCCAGAGTGATTGTTTGCCATCTGAGCGAAGCTGATTTTTGAGGGATAATATCCCTTGACTTTGTTTAGAATGGGAGTACGCTTTAACCAACATACTGATTGGCTAATAATGCTGAATAATTGTGCTTCCCAAATAGGGAAGTGAAAATGACTTCCAGGCCCTGTCTCTTATGATGTGACGGGGCTTTTTGTTTTTTGACGGAGGAAAATGAAGGGCATTTGCTTTTGTGCCGGTCTGTGAAGGAGGGTAAAATGAATATCCATTTGGTTGAACCGTTGAACCACTTTGTAAAGCTGAATGACAACGTATGGGAAAGCGGTTCGTGGGGAGTGGCTGATGATCAAGCGAAAAAATTGGTTGGCGGCAAAATCTATTTTCACAAAAAGCGTCAGGATCCATCGTTTTATGGAGGAACAATACTCGGATACAGGATTCAGCCGGATGGCGAATATCAGGGAAAGATTGTCTTCCAGCTCCAGCATAGCCAGTCATGCAGAAATGTCAGAACTGGTAAATCAGGTTGGAGCAAGGGCATAAAGATCATGGAGATTGAGCAGTAGCCGCAATCCGGCTCGTTGCTCAGCCGCTGGGAGGCCACTCTTCTGATTCCTCTTCCGTCTCCATTTCTTTCAGGCGCAGTTTTGCCTGTCGCTTTTTCCGTGCGTACCCGTAAACGAAGATGAGCGCCGCAATGAACCAGAACGTCGAAACGCTCGTGATGATCGGGATCCAGGAGACGCGGAGCTTCAGATAGACTAACCAATGTTCCTCCAGAGCGGCGATGTTCATTCCGGTCCCCCGCCGGAGCGCCCCCTCGAGATCCCCGTAACGGGTGTAGTCCCGGATCAGCCGCTGGAAGGCCTCCTGCCCCAACTTGTTGATGAGAAAGGAGACAAACATGAAGCCCTCTGCATAGGCCAGCTCTGCCGGCTCCTGCTCAGAGGGGAACGACAGGGTGAGAACACGCAACGGTATGAGCCGGCCCATCAGGGCGGCCCTTGTCAGGATGGAGGTCCGGGAAAAGGTCCACTCCCGCGCCTCGTACATCGCCAGCCCCTCGTTCAGCCACGTCGGAACAGTCACCCCCGCGAGGGCTCGCCCCAGCGCTATGTGGCTAAACTCGTGGGCAAAGACAGCGACGACGTCGCTCCTGCTCCCCTTGATTGCCCGAGGGGAAAGCAGGACAATGACATTCTCCGCGGAATAGGCAACCCCAATGCTCCAGAGCGGAACCGAGGTCCCACCCGGCTGGACTTCCCGAAATGTTTCCAGCGTAGGGCAGAGACGTATCTCCGTCTTTTCAGTAAAATCCATGCCGATATCAGCGATGACCCTCTCCCGGATTCGGAGGGATTCGCGCTTCAGCTTCCCAGCAAGCCCTTCGTCGCCCGCCGTGTAACGGATGACGAAATGGCTGTTTTCCATGCGGAGTTCCTCCTTGAAGCCTGCATCTGCAACGGGAACGAACATGAGAAGGAAGAGGATGATAGACGGTAAGGTTTTTCTCATGTCAGGGCCTGCCCTCACTAATGGATAAAAAAACCCCCAGAGATGGCAGCTCTGAGGGCGTTTTGTGTCCGGACTTGCGTCCGGGTGAAAAAGGTGAGGGGTTATGTTTATAACCCCTCGTACATATTGGCGTCCCCACGGGGATTCGAACCCCGGTTACCGGCGTGAAAGGCTGATGTCCTAGGCCTCTAGACGATGGGGACAATCTATGTTTATCGGCTTGGTCTTATTAATCCGACTATCCGCAGCCGTCCGGAAAGCGGGGCTTATACAATGCAGTTCAGGGAGATGTCAAGTGACAAATTAAAAAATCACCGGTTCGCGGAGGATTGCCTCCCTTGCCCCCGCTGCGAGCGCCGCGATTTCCGGGTGCGTATCGCGCAGCGACATCAACTGCCGGAGGTTGTCGGCTGTCCGCAGGATCAGCATCGCCAGGTCTCCTTCGGCGATCCCCGTTCTCTTGACTATTCTGTCCCAAGCGCCGCCCATTGCCCATTCATAGATGATCACCGCCGGCCAGAGCGTCAGCGTAGATACAGGAAAATCGCGATCCTTCAGACGTTCCGAGAGGGGCGAAACGGCCTTGAAAACACGGTTGCAGGCGCGGGTCAGCCGGCCGGGGAGGTCCTTTTTTATTAACGTTGCCTCCTGATCGCCATCATAGACGAACGGGGCGATGGTGGCGGCAAAGAGATACACGTCGTTCCGCGGCAGGACGCCCTGTCTCAGGCATTCGGCGATCAAGAGCGGTTGGTCGAGCCGCAATTTGGAGGCCCAGATTCCGTTTTCGGTCAGGCGCTCATCGCCGCCGACGAACCCTTCATCCTTAAGCAGCTTCAGGTGGCGCTGGAAGTCGCTCCAGAGATCAGGTTGCTCGCCTTGTTCTTTTCTCCCCTGTTTCCGTTGATACGCAGCGAAGGAGTGAGAAAAGATATTGCGAATGTCCTCAGGCGTCTGGGAAAGCAGCAGATTCAGAGCCATCGAGAAGTCACTGCGCAACTGGCTTGCGATTGCCTCCGGTTCGCGGGAGAGCAGCTTGCGCACGTGGATCATGTCCATGAAGCGTCCGGGAATGGTCAGCATGAAGCCGATTCGATCCTGGCCGCGCCTTCCGGCCCGCCCGGTCATCTGGTGAAATTCCGTGCCGCTCAGCGGGGAAAACTCACTGCCGTTGAAGAGGTCAGAGTTCAGAAGGACAATCGTCCGGGCGGGGAAATTTACCCCTGCGGCGACCGTTGAGGTCGCAAAAATCGCCCGCAGGTGACCGTTTTTCATCATTGTTTCGACAAAAAATTTCCAGGCGGGGAGCTGTCCGCCATGATGGGCGGCGACGCGGGCCGTTTTGAGCTCATGGAGCTGCCGATGGTTCTGAAGGTAGGGAGCGCCCTCAAGACTGGCGGCGAGGTCGCGCTGAAAACCATCGGACGAGTCGGTCGCGGGTGAACACATTGCGAGGGCGGCGTCACATTCGGAACGTGATTTAAGGAAAAAAATCGCCGGCAGCAGATGGTGATGTTCGAGCACCTCCAGAATCTCGCCAAAACTCGGCAGACCCCGCTCCAAACGTCCATGGCGCTGGTTGACGAATTCATCGATCTTGGCGAAAAGGCGATTTCCCTCGACCAGCGGCATCAGGCGGCCGGAGGGGTGCAGAAAAAGGGGATAGAGCGGAACCGGCCGCTTGACCTCCCGGATCACGCGACAGGGTTTGTTTCTGATGGAGGACAGCCAGCCGGCTATTTCTTCAGCGTTGCCGATCGTTGCCGAAAGCAATAACAGGTTGATGCGCGCCGGAAGGTAGATCATGATCTCTTCCCAGACGACCCCCCGGTCGCGATCGCCGAGGAAATGGGCCTCATCGAGGATGACGAGGTCGAAATTCAGGGCCTTCCCGCTGTGCATTGCGTCGTAGAGCTGGTTGCGCAGTATTTCGGTGGTGCCGACAATAACGGGGGCGGCGGTATTTTCTTTGGTATCGCCGGTTACGATCCCGACGTTTTCCATTCCGAAAAGCTCACCGAATTCCACCCATTTGGAATTGCTGAGCGCCTTCAAAGGGGAGGCGTACCAGGAGCGGCTGCCGCTTGCGAACACGGCGCGCATCGCCTCGGTGGCGATCCATGTTTTTCCGGAGCCGGTCGGGGCGGTAACGAGGCAGTCCGCCTCCCGGATCGCCTCGACTGCCTCCAGTTGAAAGGGGTCGGGGCGGAATTCGGCGGCAGGGGGCTTGCCTATTTTGGCAAAGATAGGTTTCAAAAGCGGCTCTGCCTCCGGTTTCATCCGGAGATGCGGCCTTTCATGGCCCAAACGTCGGGAGGACTCTTCCCGACGTTTTCTGGAGTGAAAAACCGGCTTTTTTTGCGGGGTGTTTCTGTTGTCTGTTTTTGGGGGCATTTAGTTTCCTGGGATTGAAGTCCATTTACCGCATGAGGAGTTCGGAAAGCCGCTGTGAAAATACGGCCATAAGATGTTCGAGCATTGTGGTATCCATGCCGGGACGGTAGCGTTCCGGGGACGGATCCCCGTGGTTGATGCTTCCGATTGTATAGCCGTGCAAATTGATCGGCGCCACGGCGATGGAGCGGATGATGAACTTCAACTTGGGCGGCATCAGGCGATAGAAGGCCTTGACATCGACAAAGGCCAAGAGAGGGGTGGGGCCCTCCGGACAGAGCTCGGAAAAAGACGCCTGTTCGATCACGTTCAGGCGGTCTTTCAGCGCGGGTTCGTTATTCAGGGCATAGACGATCGGCCAGGTTTCGGGGAGGCGCAAAAGCGATATCCAGACGGCCGGTATGTCGAAGGCCTCGGCGCTGTCAAAAACCAGTTTCGCGAAGAGCTCCCCGATCCCTTCACAGGCAACGATATCCTTCTCCAATTTACTGAATTTGATGGCTATTTCGTTGTTTATATTCAGGATATCAATATTGTCCATTAGCCGTTCCTATGTTTTTGCAAATTCCGCCACCAGGATCGTGTGGTCGGAGGGTTTTTCGGCGGTGCGGGGACTCAGGTCTATCTCACAGGAAAGTGAACGGGCGGCAAGCGGCGAGGTAGCGAGAATTTGGTCTATCCGCCAGCCCAGACCGCGTTGCACTGCGTTCGGGACCCGATAATCGAAGAAGGTGTAGCGGCCCGCCTCGCCGGGATGATGTCGTCTGTAAATGTCTTCCAGTCCCCACGACCGGACGGCGCCGTACGCCTCCCATACCTCGGGGGTGAAGCAGACATGGCCGAGAAGCCGCTTGGGATCGTGAACGTCGATATCCTCAGGGGCAACGTTCAAATCGCCGCACCAGAGAAGCGGAGTATCCGGCGACCAGCGATGGTTAAAAAAAATCCCCAGCCGTTTGAACCATTCCAGCTTGTAGCGGAAATGGACGGATTCCTTTTCCCGGCCCTGCGGGACGTAGGAATTTACGACGACAATCCCGGAAAAGCGGGCGGCGACCAGCCGGTCGTCGTCCGGGGGGCCGTCATCGCCAAGGCCATGAATGACCTCGACGGGTGAGATTCGGGAGGCGATAGCCACGCCATTGTACCTTTTTGCGCCCCGGAAGACCACCTGGTATCCGGCCTCCTCAAAGGCGGAAACGGGAAACTGGCTGTCCTCCACCTTCGTTTCCTGCATGCACAAGACGTCGGGAGAATTTCCCCGGAGCCACGGAATGACAATGTGCAGACGGCTCCTGATGGAATTAACGTTGTAGGTGGCGACCTTAAAGGATCCCATTGTATTGTTCTTTCCTTATCTCAACCAGGAAGGCAGTTTATCGTCTGCGAGGCCGGCAAAGCTGCACTTTATGCCGCAATCCTTGCAGGCCCCCTTGACGGCCGCGAGCGGCGGCTCTCCTTTGATGCCGCTGATGAACTCCATGCAGGCGTTTACGTCATCATCGGCCCCTTCGACAATCAGCGTAATGGCGCCTTCTGATCCCCCCCATCCGCCGGCTGCAAAAGGAATCGCCTCGACGCCGAAGAGAGACTCGAGCGCTTCGATTTCGGTAAAGATGCGACCGTCGGAGACGCAGGCCATGCCGACAACGGCGCCTATGGATTTATCCAGGTTCAGCGTTCCTCCGTATTTGGCCGCTTCGGGCACCGAGGGGATAAGCTTCTCCAGGCCGACCGGGTAGATCGTTTCCACACCCATCGCCTTCAGCGCCATGTAAAACTGTCCCATCGTCCCGCCTCCCTTGCCCGCCATCGCAACGCCGACATTCCCGTAGGGATCGACTGCATTGGCCCCTTTCAAGAGGAGATCGCCGGGGGTCATCTTTTCTATAACGGCGCCCGGGTCCACGTTCAGTATTTCACCTTTATGAAAGACGACGGGTTTTGTTCGCAGCCCCTGTCCCAGAACGCAAAGCACCCCCTTTATAACCATCCCTGCCGCGTATCTTTCCTTTTCGATTTTTTCTCCGAGCAGTTCTTCGAGGATGAAGGCGTTTGTCGAACCGCGGGAGACAACAAGATACCCGTTTTCTTTCGCCTGCTGAATTTCCGGCAGAGCTGCAACCGCCTTGCCGATCAGCCTTTTTGCTTCCGAAGATGTTAATGTGAAGAGAGCCTGCATGTCTTTCTATCCTCCTTGTTATTTATCGGCGACCTACGCCCATGGGGGTGGTCATTGATCGGTGAGTGCCTTTTGTGAAGTTACTCGATAACCTTGTCTGATTTCTATACGTCTTGTTGTGCTATGTCAATGACTTTCAAAATCTTAGCCCGTCTGAAGCTCAGCCTGCCTAAAAATTATGCCTTTAACCGGGGCATGTTTGTCAGATAAACGCCCCCTATGACCAGAGCGGCGCCTGCGACTATTGAAAGATTAACGCGCTCTCCAAGGAGCAGCCAGCCGAGAAAGACCCCGCTCACCGGAACGAGATTGATAAAAACGGAGGCGCGGGCAGCGCCGATTGCCGCTATCCCTTCGTAGTACCAGTAAAATCCGATAACCGTGCCGAAGAAGGCAAGATAGAGAAGCGCCGACCAATCGCTCATGCTGAATCCGCCTATTCTTTCTGTCAGGTTTTCCCTAAGAGCCATTGGAAATAAGGCCGCGGCGCCGATTGCGCAGGAATAGAGAACCGCGGCGAAGGGGGCCAAATCCTTCATGATGGCCTTGCCGATCAGCGAGTAGGCTACCCAACTGATGACGCATCCCATGATAAACAATTCACCGCGGCCAATGCCCCCGGAAAACAGGGAGAGGGGATTGCCCCGGGAGACAACCAGTATTACCCCGGATATGCATAAAAAGGCCCCGGCGATTTTGGCGGTGTGCAGCCTTTCATGAAAAAACAGGTCTGATAAAAGGGAAATCAGCACAGGGTTTATCGCCACAATCAACGACGCCCGCCCGGCGGTTATTGTCTGCAGGCCGCTGAAGAAAAAGACATTGTAGGCAAAGACCCCCGTCATTCCGAGGAGTACGGCGGGAAACACCTGATGTTTCTCCAGACGGGGGAGGCGCCCTTCTTTGAGCAGCGCTGCCAATGCAAGAAATAGGGATGCCGCTGCAAAGCGCACAAACGATCCGGTAAACGGTCCAATATGGCCCGAGACAGCCCTTGCCGCAACAAATGTTCCCCCCCAGAAAATCGCGGTCAGGATGAGCTTGAGATAGATGATCATGGGAAATTATACCTTCCTTATACAGTCTGCTTCTCACTGGTTGCGCTGCCTGCGGTCAGCGCGGCGTTCGCATTGGCTTTCAACCCTTTCCCCAGGCAATTTTAGCCCCCGGTCGGGAAGCGCAGGCGCCTGCGGCATTTGAGTTCTTTATGAAAACCCGGAAGTTGTCAAGAAAAACATCACTTTTGCAATTGCCGTCAATATCGTTGAAAAAGGAGGCCCTTGATGTTAAAAGGGTTCCGTGGAAAAAGGCGGCTTTGGGCGTATCTCGCGGGAAAATCGGGGGCAAGTGGCAATGAGGGGCTTTTCTTGGCAGGTAAGTTGGTCATTTCTGAAGACCGCCGGCTGGAACCTTTTGCTGATGGCGGCAGGCGGCATTCTTTGCGGCATTGCGATCAACGGGATACTGATTCCCCGCGGTTTTGTCAGCGGCGGCGTGGTGGGTTTTTCGATCCTGAGCCACTACCTCTGGCCGGTTTTATCGGTAGCCGTGATCTATTTTCTGCTGAATATTCCCCTGTTCATAGCCGGCTGGTTCTTTGTCAACCGCCGGTTTTTTCTCTACAGCATAATCGGGATGATTATCTTCACGACAGCCGTTTCTCTCGTTCAAATCTCGGTTCCGGTCTATGACAAACTGCTTGCCGCGTTGCTTGCCGGGCTGATTCAGGGCCTTGGTTCCGGGATTATCCTGAAATCACAGGGATCAGCCGGCGGCACGGACATCCTGTCGGTCATTCTTCACAACCGCTTTTCCATCCGCCTGGGAACGACCATTCTGGGCTTCAACTCTCTTATTCTGGGCGCTGCCGCGTTTTTCTTCTCCCTCGAAGACGCGCTGTACACAATGATTTATCTGTATGTGACGACGAAGATTGTCGACCTCGTTGTTACCGGTTTGAGCCAGAGAAAGGCGGTTTTTATCGTTACGCCGTGCTGGGAGAAGGTAGAATCCCGAATCCTGGCGGAAATCGGGCGGGGAATTACCATTCTGCACGGTCAGGGGGCGTATTCGGAAAAGGAAAAGAGGATCCTCTACACGGTTGTTACCTTTCAGGAGCTATCCGTTCTGAAGAACATAGTCCGGGAGGAGGATGCTGAAGCCTTTGTCGTTATTTCCGATACCGCGGAGGTCATGGGAAACCGCATCGGCAATCAGGCGCACTGGTGACGGGCGCGCGTAATTTCTTGATTTATTGTGAATGATATGACGATACTAGTAAAATGAGTTAATAGAAATTGATCGGCGCTCTCAGAATACAGGAAGGCATTCTATGATGTTCAAAATACCCTACTACGCCCAAACCGCTGAATTCACCTGCGGCCCCGCCTGTGTGCTGATGATTTTAAAGCATTTTGACCCCCATCTGAAGCTGAACCGCTCCCTGGAGTTTGAGGTGTGGCGACAGTGCAACATGATAGGAGTAAGAGGCGCCGACCCTTTCGGGATGAGCGTCCCGCTGCTGGATGCCGGTTATCAGGTACACCTCGCGACGCAAAGCAGGCGGATGATCGACGCTGATTTGTGGAGACGACGGCTGCAGGAAAGTGAATTTACACCGGAAGAGGAGGAATTGGCAGTTTTCGGGATTGCCGAGAACAAGAAACGCGCCCTGGGCCGCGGCCTGACCGTGGAGCAGGGGCGATTGACGGTTGAACGGGTTGCCCGGTACTGCAGCGAAGGTTTAATCCCGGTAGCACTGGTTCACATGGGGGTGGTGCATCAGTTGGATATTCCTCATTGGGTTGTGGTGACGGATATCGGAGATGCTCGGGTAGTCTTAAATGACCCGTATCCTCCCAAGGGGGGAAAGGGCATTGTCGTGAGTCGGGAGGAGTTCCAAAAGATGCTCGATGATGTCGGAACCAGGATCGGGATGAGCCCCTCTGTTATCCTTATCAGAAAATGCAGGCCGGGGCAGGAATCTGCGGACAGAATGTCAGAATAGCTGCCTTTCTCCATTGATCAGGTTTCTGCCGCCAGACAGCGGATAGCCTCCAGGGCAAAGGAAATTTCCTCGTCCGTGTTAAAGTAACCGAAGCCGAAGCGGATCGTTCCTCCGGAGAAGGTTCCGATCGTCCGGTGCGCGGCAGGGGCGCATTGCAGCCCCGGCCGGCAGAGGATGCCGAAGCGTTCTTCGAACATAAGCGCCGCCTCGGAAGGTGAAACGCCGGCGATGTTGAAAGAAACAACGGCTGTCCGGCTCGCGGCGTCGGGCGGCCCGTAAAGGGCAATGCCTTGCAGCGAGGCAAACCCCTTCAAAAATTTATCCGTCAACCCTTCCTCTTTGCGGCGGATGGCTTCGACCCCGGCGGCGAGGACAAAACGAACCCCGGCGCCCAGGCCGGCGATCCCGATGGTGTTGGGGGTGCCCGACTCGTATTTGTCGGGCAGGAAATCGGGCTGCGCTTCGAACTCCGAGCGGCTCCCCGTACCGCCCATCATTAAAGGCTGGAGCTGCTTTTCTATCCCCTCCCGGATGTAAAGCCCGCCTGTTCCCTGAGGTCCGAAGAGGGACTTGTGGCCGGAAAAAGCCAGCAGGTCGATCGCCATTTCGTCAACATGGATGGGCAATGCCCCTGCCGTCTGGGCAGCATCCACGCAAAACAGAAGTCCCTGCTCCCGGGAGATTTGTCCCAGCTCGGCAAGGGGCAGGATGGTTCCCGTGACATTCGAGGCGTGGGTGACAACCAGCAGGCGGGTCTGTGGCCGAATCGCGGTGCGGACATCCTCGGGATTCAGCCTTCCTTCCCCGGAGCAGGAAACGACAGACAGACTCACCCCTTGCGTCTCTAAAAAGCGCAAGGGCCGCATGACGGAATTGTGCTCCATGCTGGAGGTTATGACATGATCGCCCGGATGGAGGAGCCCCAGCAGGGCGATATTCAGCGCCTCCGTGGCATTTTTGGTGAAGGCGATTCGGAGTGAATCCCCGATTCCGAAAAGCTCCGCCAGCGCCTCCCGGGCCTCCAGGATGATTCGCCCCGCAGCGAGCGAGCGCCGGTGGCCGGAACGGCCGGGACTGCCGCCGGCCATTTCATTGTAATGGCCCATCGCCGCAATCATTTCTGGTGGTTTGGGCCAGGTAGTGGCGGCGTTATCAAAATAGATGAGCCGGTTTTCCCCCGAATCGGGTTGCATCATTCGCCTCCTGTATAGATGAAAATAGAATTTGTATTAACAATATCGCTGCGTTACATTGCGAGTGTTTTTGGTGCTTTAGGCGACCGCACCGGACGCGACAAAGCGCGTCCCTCCAATTTGATGAACATTAAACTTCGTTTTATGAACATTAAGCTCCGCTTTCATCGTTCGTTGTGCCCGCCCCGGGCATGGGGGTTTATAGAAGTACCGTTCTTTCCCAGGTCACCAAATTCTTCAATGTCTCTGCCACAAGTCCCTGCTGCTCCACGAAAACACGGAGGCAGACGCCGCAGTCAGAACTGATCTGGCGAGGAACGGGGATCAGTTTATGGACGATCCCCTGTTCCTTGAGAATCTTTTCCGCCTTCAGCGTATGGTTAACCGAAGGAAATAGAAATACGGCGTACGGCGGCGCTTCCATCACGGGCGCACCAGCCGGGCGGCGCCCGCCATCGTTTCGAGGATATCGTACATATTGGAAATACGTCCCGCCGCGATCTGCTCGCCCAGCCCGAAATAGCTCACGCAGGTTCCGCAGACGAGGATGTCCACGCCGGCCTGCGCCAATTGCTGCAAGTCATCGAGGACAGTCGAATCCTTCACGGCGAGTTTAACCCCGGCGTTGTAGCAGATGATCGTTGCCGGCAGCGGGTTGAGTTGCAGAAGGGTGTGGAGGAAGCCCCGGATCAGGACGTCTCCCAGGAAGTCGTCACCCCGCCCCATGCGATTGTCGGAAAGGACCACCACGAGGGGGCCAGCTTCCTTTTTCGGCAAAACTGCGCAGGTCAGCTCTGCGGCGAGAGCGGCGTCGTCCACGGGGGGAGGGGCCGCAGCGCCAGTCCTCACCAGTTCTATCTCCCGAACCCCTCCCTCCTTTTTAGTCACAGAGAAGCTGCAGGCCGTTTTGGTGGCCAGGCGGCTGATGTTCTCCACGGCGATGTCATCGTCCACCAGAACGGTCACTTCGGCGTTTTCCTCAAGCGCCTTTTTTGCCAAAATCACTGGCTGCGGACAGGCAAGCCCGCGGGCGTCAATGGTTTTCTTCATATCTTCTCTTCCAACCTCCTTTTGGGTTTGTATGAAAATCCCCCCATCCCCCCTTTACCAAAGGGGGGTAAGGGGGGATTTTCATGCTTAGTTGAGCCGCTTAGGGCATGGGGGTTTATACAGTACGGAACAATCACAATTTCTTTTTTCTTTCCACTGATTTTTGCTTCGACTGACCGGCGGGTCAGTGAATAACGGTTGTAAAATATCAAAAGGAACGAAGAGACCCTCCTCCAATGGGGTGTGAATCTATATATTTGCTGATGCGCTCAACGCGGCCCCGATAGCTCCCACAATCTGAGGGTCGGGTGGCACAAAAACGGGTCTGCCCATTTCGTTTTCGAGAATAATTCTCATGCAATCGTTCAGCGCAACGCCGCCGGCAAAAAATATTTCTCCCGGCGGCGCAATCCGTTTCAGGAGACCCGCCGAACGGCTGACGATAGCCTTGTGAATGCCCAGCGCCACCTCGTCGCGCATCGCGCCCTGTGAAGTCAGAGACACAACCTCGGATTCGGCAAAGACAGTGCACATGCTGTTGATCTTCACGGTTTTACCGGCTGAAAGAGCCGCCTTTGAGAATTCATCCAGTGTGAAACCGAGCGCAGTTGCCATGACCTCAAGGAAACGGCCTGTCCCGGCAGCGCACTTGTCGTTCATTTCGAATTTATTCATCTGGCCTTTGTCATCCAGAGAAATGGCCTTCGTGTCCTGTCCTCCGATGTCAAGGATTGACCTGCAGCCGCCCGAAAAAAAGCGGGCGCCCAAGGCGAAGGCAGTGATCTCGGTGATCACCGGACAGTTAAGGTGTCCTCCGATCAGATGGCGGCCGTATCCGGTGGCGGCGATGACATCGAAGGCAACGCCGTTCATAAGTTCCTGCGCCGTTTCCAGCGGGTTGTGCGACGTGACCGACTTACGGGAAAAGACAAGCTTGCCGTTTTCCAGCACGGCAAGCTTGATGGTTCGCGAGCCTATGTCAATTCCGGCGCATTTCATTTTTTCTTCAACCGCTCGACAAAGGCCTCAAGCCTTGTCTTTAGCTGTCCCGTGTCTTCCTGACTGTAATCCGTTTCCAGGCGCAGGGTCGGCACGCCCGATGTTTCCAGCTCTTTTTCCACAGGTCCGCTTTCCATGATGTAAGGCTGGCAGAATTGCAGGCTATAATGAATAACGCCATGCGACCCGAGTTTTTTCGTCATTTCCTTCATGTACTCGACCCGCGACGGGTTCGGCGTAAAAACAGCGCAGTCGATATTGAAATATCGTTCGGTGATTGAATCAAGGATATCTTCCACAGTGTTCCCCGTGGGCTCCGTCAGCCAGCGCACGCCGCGTTCGCCCACGCAGGATTCCTCGCCCACAATGACCGCGTTGCTTGCTTCAATCAGCATGGGCAGTTTCCAGTTGGGAACGGCCATGGGGCATCCGGAAACCAGCAGACGTGCTGTGCCCTTCGCGAAAACGCCGGCGCCTTTTTTTACGCGGTCTTCCAGTTCGTCGCAGAGTTTATTCACCGAGTCGGTAAAGCGGATAGGGTCATCATAGAAAAACACCTGATTCACGAGCAAAGCGTCCAGACCGGATATCGGCGCCGGGTCGGCGGCGCGAATCGCGGCCAGTCTTTTCACGGCATTTCGTTTTGCATTAACGACTTCAATCCCCTTTTTCAGCGATTCAACGGTTATCTTTTTACCGCTTACCTCTTCAAGTTTTTCGATGAACTTGCGGTATTCTTCCTTCAGCAAAGCCTTGCCCATAGCGGTTTTCATCTGGGGCATGTCCATGATGTACAGGTCTTTGACCAGCGGAGCCAGAAGCTCATACGACTTTTTCTTGCCGTCGCAGGTAGTTTCTCCTACAATGACGTCGCTTGATTCCAGATAGGGACATACCTTCCCAAGCTTGAAGCCGAAAGCAGATTTGATGAGTGAGCATGTATTTCGGGGCAACAGCGTTTCGGCGCCCTCAAAATTGAATTCCGCCCCGGTGCATAATCCGACCGAAACTCCATCCACCGCAAGAATCAACTCTTCGGGAACGAAAACGCAGAACGAACCTATTACTTTCCGGCCCTGCGCCTTCGCGTCCATAAGCTCCTTGATGCGCAGGCCATGCACTTCGCTCATGACGAAATCAAAGTACTTCATTCCCTCCGGGCGGTTCTTTTGCGAAAGAAAAATATTTGCATATGCCTCTCCAAGAACGGAAAGTAGCGCGTCATGACCCTTAAGATCAAGACCGAGTTCCGACCACATTTTTGTGTAATCCGACATGTTATGCCTCCTGATAGTGTTTGAATAGTTGCTTATAATTATTTATGTTCTGGCCATGGACAGCCGCCCTTTATTTGTTTTTTCTTTTTCATGAGAATGCCGTCCGCCCGGGATGGAAGGGAACAAGGTGAGAGGGGTCGCTCCCCATGTGGACAATCCAGCAGGGCAGAAGATAGACCGGCGCCTGAAGGGAAATATCCCTGATTTTTTGGGAAGGGTTCGATTTTTTTGAAGACAGGTTGACCAATGTTGCCTCCTGAATTAGTCATGCCGCGGTCTCCGCGGGTATGACCCTCAGGGGGACAAGCGGTCAGGGGGGAGAGACGGCAGAGCAGCGTTTTTCGGAGGACCGCCCGGGTCCTCTTTCAGCGCCTCATATTAATGGGTTGAATAATTTCAATAAATAAATCACGGATATCGCTCCAAATATTTACAAACTTCTACAATATTTCATGAGAGAAATAAGGGATGCAGGGCAATTTGTCAACTTTTTTGTTGCACAAGCAGCCGAACTGTCTGGAAAGGCTACTGTTTCAGCGCTTCCCTTATTTGTCTGGTCGTCTCCGGGCCTTCGAATATCTTCTCCATCGCCTCGGCAAGAACGCCGTTGATTTGATCCTCCAGCTTTCCCTCCGAGAAAACAACGTGTTCCAGCGAGGAATTGCTTTCCGAACTGACGCGGTAGAAGATTTTTTTCTTTTGAACGTCCGCAAAAACAAGGCTGATCCGCGCCTTCGCGGAGTATTTTTTTATCGGTATGTTGTCCAGACAGGTGACGTCCAGTTCGTCGATGGCGCCGCCGATGAGGATGGTTCCCCAGCCCGGCAGAATAGTTTTTTCACTCTGATCCCAGGCGGTCTTTTCCGGAGAGACATTGAACCCGGATTGCGTAAGCAGCTTGCGCAGGGCCTCGGCCACCGCGTCCGGCGCTTTGACGTATCTCGGCAGAACCGGGATGGAGGAGGCGCCGGAGCGAATTACCCGGCCGAGCAGCAGTGTGTCATCAATCTTTCTGCGATCAATGAAGTTTGCAACGGTAACGCTGAATTTCCGACCATCCGTCACGGCAGGGACAAGCTGCTTGGTTGGCTGATAGCGCAGATCAACATTGTATATTTTCGGCGCACAGCCGGCGAGCAACGTCATCCCGAGAAGGATGGCGAACAAAATAAAACTGCTTTTCCGGTTTTTATTGCCGGCAGCAGAAGCGGGGACATTATTATTGAGCATCATTCGTAACCTCCAGTTGCTTAAATTCATTCACTATCGGGATATCTTGTTCCTCTGTTTTTATGCGGGATAGAAAAAGGCTCCCATGACACATTCAACAATTTAAAAGGGGGGCGATACTGCCGATAATGGCAAGCCCGTATGTCCACGATTTCGGCAATCCGGCATGCCAGCGCGCCCATTAACGATACCTTCTTTGAAGGATTTACGGAAAGCGCGTTTCCGTTACGTCCAGGTATCCGATAAAAAAGGATTCCTCTATGGAAGTTAGACGTCGTGAAACGAGTCCGCCGTGGGCTATCCCGATGGGCCTTCCGCAAAACCCCATGTCTGTAGCAAGCAGCGAACTCGTTATAGGTAAAACGGGATTGGTTGTCAATACAAACTGTTCTTCTAATGAGCATGGAGCATAGACATGCCTCACACTTAAAAATTCATGAAGACGCTTTTATTGTAGCTTTCAGCCCAATAATCAATAATCATAATCGCCAATCGAAATTCGTCCGTGATGAGGCGGCGAGCACAATTGTCGTGCTGATCATTCGATTTCTTTTGGGGTGCCTCATTTCGCTATGAATTCAGGAGGCAAGTATTGATCCACCCCCTTTCTTCCAGATGGCATGAGATAAGCCAGCGGAATGGCGAGTAATAACCCGAGGCCAAAGCCGATGAAGACTGTCCGGAAACCCCGTGCGGGGGTGGAACTCAAATGGAGGATGATGGTAATCAGCGAGATTCCGCACACCCCCCCGACGGATCGGAACATCCCCCGCAGCCCGGTTATTGTGGCCACCTTTTCAGGCATCAGTTCGATGCAGGCGTTGTTAGCGCCGGGCAGGAGAATTCCCAAACCAACTCCGGTCACCAGGATCAGGATGAGGAGGCTTTTGGTCGCCCCCAGATGGATGCCGAGGAGACTGAACAGCAGGAAACTCTGGTCGGCCAGGAGGAGCGTCGCCAAAGCGAGCAGGATCACGCCCAAGACGATGGGTCGCCTATAACCCCAGCGTTTGAGCAAGAAGCTGGCCATAGCCGAGGTGGAAATCATTCCGATCGAGCGGGGCGTGAGGATCATGCCGCTCGCCAGAACGGTCAATTTCTGCACCGAGATGGCGTAGAGGGGGATGAACGCAAAGACTCCGAACACCCCGGCGCCGATGATCATGTTGAACAGGTTGGCCGCTAAAAAAGGTCTCGATTTCAACAAGGCCATGTCAAGGATCGGGTTGGAGGCCTTCTTTTCCTGCCGGAAAAACAGATAGAGGGAAAAAACGCTGGCGCCTGCCCAGAGGGCTGCCCAAAAAAGAGAAAAAAGGGAGAAGTCCTCTGCAAAGTGGTTCAAACCCAACATCAGAAAGAGGATTGCACCAAAGAAAAATGCCGCTCCTGCTAAATCGATGTGGGGTTTGGCGGAAACCTTCCCATCGTGAAGCAGAATCGTGATTAGACTGATCAGCACAATGCCGATGGGCAGGTTGATGTAAAAGATGTGCCGCCAGGAATATTGGCTGATGATCCAGCCTCCCAGATTCGGGCCGATGATGCCGCCGATAGGAAAGATGCTTGTGAACAAGCCGATGGCGCGTTCCCGGTTCTCGGGAAATTGATCGCTCACGATGCCCGCGGCTGTCGGGAGGAAACTCGCCCCCCCGATGCCCTGAAGGAACCTGAAGATTAGCAGGCTGTAGATGTTGGGCGCGAAACCGCAGGCAAGGGAGCTGACCGTAAAAAGAACAAGGGATGCCAGATAGACTTTTTTACGCCCATAGGCATCGCTCAGGATTCCCATCAGAGGCATAGAGCTCATCACCGCGAGGAGGTAGATCGAAACCGTCCAGCCCGCCCAGAGGACGTTGGTGTGCAGGTCCCGGATCAAGTGGGGGAAGGCCACCGCAACTGCTGTGCTGTCGATGGAGTACATCAGAAGACCCAGCCCTGCCGAGCCGAAAATGAAGTAACGTTTCATCGTAAAACCGCTTGCTCAAAATAAAGAAAAAAGCGCCAATTTGTTTTGGCGCACGAAGAACAGAGCCGCCCAGATCTTCGCAAATATTTGAGCTCATCCGCATCCCCCTTGTCAAGGCCAAAAGAACAGACCAAAAGATGGTGATCGCCATTTACTTGCAATTGAAATGATGTAGGCCTGTCAACATCACTCTATGCTTGATTGCCGGAAGTTGTCCTTGTTCCCGCTCACCTGAAAAATCATCATCCCGAAATTGCACGTTTCAACCCGAAAGCAACGCCCCAAGGCTATTTTTTCCGGTAAACGTTCAACCCGACCTTAGCCTCTTCATGCCCGTCAACAGAGATATTTCCCTCTGTAGAGGCAATAATGACGGTTTTTCCTGACGATGACGGGCCAAAGTCTTTCGACAGATCAACTTTAATGGTAAGGACGTTGCCTTCAACCTTCATCTCTACGTTCTTCATGGGTCACTCCTTTTTTTAATATGATGTCGCTATTTTTTCTCCAGGTTCCTGAGAAGTTCGCCGGTTTTTTTCAGCTCCTCGCCGAATGCCCCCCAATTTCCCTGACGGAGCAATTCCTGCGCCTTCAGGAAATGGCCGAGCGCTTCAGCGGCGAGCTGCCGGTACGTCCTGTCGCTTGATGCCCCCGGTTTAGTTGTTTCCGGGGATGCTTTTTTGTCCTTTGCCGCTCCTCCCCCGAAGATCTTCCGCAGGGCGGCATCGAGCGTCTCCTCCATGGCGATGTTGTTGCCGTTGGCGACGATTACCCGTTTGAGTTCCGGAAGCTGGCCGTTTTCGGCGGAGAGGTAGAGAGATTCAACATATAGTATTGATTTTTCGATAGGAATAGCCAGCAGGCTGCCCCTGATGACGTTTGACCCCCGCTGATGCCAGAGGGAAAGCTGCTGCGAGATTACCGCGTCCTGATCAATTCGGGCCTCGATCTGGCTGGGGCCGTAAACGAGCTTCTGCTTCGGGAATTTATAGACGATTACCTTCCCGTAGTTGGGTTCATCGCAGCGGGCGGCCATCCAGGCGGACATATTGTCTTTCAGACTGGGGGTAAAGGGCGACAGGAGGACAAACTCTTCTTTGGCGGCATCCGGGAGTTTCATGATTGTGTAGTAGGGATCCATGGCTTTGCTGTTCCCAGAGGTCTGTTTGCCGGGGATGGACCAAAGGTCTTCCTTGTTGTAGAATACCCGCGGGTCCTGCATGTGGTAGGCGCGGTACATGCGGGCCTGGATCGACATCATCCCCGCCGGATAGCGGATATGACTCCGCAGTTCCGCCGGCAGCTCGCTCAGCGGCTTGAAGACGCCCGGGAAAATCCGGCTGTATGTTTTGAGGATCGGATCGGCCGGGTCGCTGATATAGAGATTGATTGTCCCATCATAAGCGTCCACGACGGCCTTCAGAGAATTGCGGATATAGTTTCCGATAGCCGGGATCGGTTCCGAATAGGGAAAACGGTCGGTGGTCGTGTAGCCGTCAATAAACCACAATAGACGCCCCTCCGGCGAGATTACGAGATACGGGTCATCGTCAAAGCGGGCAAAAGGCGCAATCATCGCGGCCCTCTCCAGGACGTTGCGATGGTACAGGACGCGGCTTGCGGAGGTTATGTCGTCTGATAAAAGCATGGTGGCAGAGCCGAAACGGATTGCAAACAGGACCTTTTTGAAAAAGGAGAGGGGAACTCCCCCCTTGCCTTCGTAACGGTTGTAAACATTTTTATCGCCTACCGGATAGTCGAATTCAGGCGCCTTCGCCTTGACAAAAACGAAGTCGTTGGAGTTTTCTCCGAAATAAATCTCCGGGCGGGTGATGCGGATGGAGGCGGTTGCGACGGGCGGGATGTCTTTGATGAAAAAATCCGGGAGTCCCTCGGGGGAGATGCTGTTCACCGGGCCCATAACCGCCCCGTAGCCATGGGTGTAGGTCAGATGTTCGTTTACCCAGGTGCGGGAGGGGAGAGCCTTGTAGGAGATTTCCCGGGGGGACAGCATAACCTGCCGGTATTCGCCGTTGATAGTGTACCGGTCGTTGTCAACGCCGGTAAATTTGTAATAGGTTCTCATTTCCTGAAGCTGACTGTAGGTTTGCAAGAGTGGCCCATGATTCCAGAGCCGGATGTTCTTGATGGTGAGGTTGTTGTTGATGATGTCCTGCGCCGTCAGGCTGTCCTCCGTGGAAAATTCCTTTTCTTCTATGTTGTCAAGGCCGTAGGCGAAACGGGTAAACCGGATGTTTTTTTCAAGATACGGGGTTTCGGCCGCAACCTCGTTCGGAATGACCTGGAATTTCTGCACCAGCGAGGGGTATATCCCCCGTCCCAGAAAGGAGACGGCGACTAAAAGAACAACTGCGGCTGCCGGAATCCGCCAGTCCGGGCGAAAGGCGTAGATGAGCATCGCCAGACCGGCGAGCGCGTAGAGAATCATCATCAGCTTGAGAATCCACACCTGTGTGGTTACGTCTGTGTAGCCGGGGCCGAAGACTACCCCCCGTTTGGCGAAGAGAAGTTCATTCAGGTCAAGCCAGGCGCCGAATATTCCCCAGAAAAAAAAGACGGCGACAAGCAGCGAAAGATGGGTGCGGGCCGCTGGGGATATGCGCCAGATGCGCGGCGGAATGAAGAGGAACGATTTGCGCAGCAGGTAGAGGAAGCCGGTCGCAGCGATTGTCAGGATGAGAATGAAACTCAACCAGCCCTTTATGTAAAGCAGCAGGGGAAGTTGAAAGACATAGAAGCTTATGTCTTTTTCGAAAAGTGGGTCGGAAAGGCCGAAGGGGGAGGCATTCAGAAAGAGCAGCAGGTTTTCCGATTGGGCGGCGCCGTTGAGTGCGGCAAAAATGGCCAGCAGCAGGGCGCCGGACAAAAGCAGCGCCTTCAGAGCGCCAGCTTCAATATCCCGGAAGGGGAGGGGAAAGCCGCCGGCGGGATCGGCAAAAAGGGGTTTTTCCGAGAGGCGCAGCGCGACTCTGAAATTTATATAAACGATGAGGAAGAAAATGATCCCGAAGATTGCCCCGGCCTTGAGCTTTGCCAGTATGGTTACGCTGAATACCGTCTGATAGCCGACTTCCTGAAACCAGAGCCAATCGGTTACAAGCGAGATAATCTTTGTCAACAGCAGGAATAAGACCATGGCGGCGACAACCACAGCGATCCCTATCTTCTGCCCGGATTGCTGACTGGAGGTGCTAATTGGAGTCATTTTCTGTTCTCCTTTTCTGTGTTTTCGGCAGATAGCGGATGGCTGAGCGCCGATTTATTGTACTCCCTGATTAGAGAGGACTTGGGAATATCCTGTTCGATGAAATCCCACGGCAGTATTTCATCGGTTTTTTTTCTCCGGTACACATAGAAATCGGCGTCAATATTGGTTTCGTGAAAGGCTTGCGCCCAGTTGCCGTCCAGCTTATGGGCGGCAAGCAGAAGTTTTCCGACCTCGCGGCCGCCGAGCGCCAGCAAGGCCTGGATATAATTCCATTTCGGCAATTTGTGGGTGACCCGCACCGATTTTTCGTCGCGCAGGCCCTGTTCGAGGCGGCGGATACGCTTCCGGACAATGGCGATATTCACGAGCGGATGCCACTGAAAAGGGGTAGCCGCCTTGGGGATAAACTGATTCACGCTCAGCGTGATCAAGCGAAACCCTTTCTTCCCTGGCGACGAGGCATGGGCGCGGCGCTGCATTTTTTTTACCAGATCAATGATCGCCTCGATATCCTGATCCGTTTCCGTGGGCAGGCCAACCATGAAGTAAAGCTTGATTTTCTCTATATCATATTCCATCAGGATATCAACCGCGGAAAGGATGTCGTCTTCATTTATCCCCTTGTTGATTGCTGTGCGCAGGCTTTGGGAACCGGCCTCCGGTCCGAAGGTGGCGGTTTCTACCCCTGTTTCCTTCAGAATGGCAGCCGTTTCCTGGCTGAGGCGGTCCATGCGGAGCGAGCCTATGGCCACCTTCCCGCCGGCATCGAGAACAAAGCGGCAAAGATGGACAAGGTCCGGATGGTCGGAGACAGCCGTTCCCAAAAGGCCGATCGTTTTTTTCTTTTTCAGCGCCCTTTCAAAAGAGGGCCGGAGCGCCTCGAAACTGCGGAAACGCACCGGGCGGCAGACAAAGCCTGCGGCGCAGAAACGGCATCCCCTGCCGCATCCCCGGCTGACCTCGATGAGGTACATGTTGCCCAGCTCCGTGTTTTTAGTGATAATTTCCTGCTCCGTTGTAAATGCGTCAATATTCAGGGAACGCATGCGCACTATCTTTTGGGGAAACTCGACGTTGACGGATTTCCGGGAAATGATTTGTCCGGTTTCTCCTCTTGCGACTTGGTAGAATCGGGGCACATAAGCGCCGGCGATCCGCTTCTGGATTTCGGAAAGCAGCTCTTCCCGTTCCAGCTTTCCGCGCAGAGAGACGATAAGATCAAGAAAAGGGGGAATAATAACTTCTCCCTCGCCAACGAGAAACAGATCAAAAAAGTCGGCAAGAGGCTCGGGATTTAGCGCAACGGCAATGCCTCCTCCCAGGATTAGAGGATATATTTCATTCCTGTTTTCGGTTGCAAGGGGGATTCCTCCCATCTCCAAAATCTGCAGAATATGGGGATAGTCGTTTTCGAAGGAGAGGGAAAAGGCAACGATGTCGAACTCTGTAAGCTGCCTCTGGGATTCGACGCTGAGCAGGGAAAAGCCCTCTGCCGTTTCCGACAAGTCGTCAGGTTCAGGATAAAACGCCCGTTCGCACAGGCAGGCCGGGTGGTTGTTAATCAGTCGGTAAACAGCCTGAAAGCCAAGGTTGGACATGCCGATGCGATAGCGGTTCGGATAGACGAGGCAGACATTCAGGGTCTTTCCCCAAAGTTTTTGCGTGCAGCCCTCTTCCGCGGCCAGGAAGTCAAGGATTCGTTTTTTTTGTTTCCAGGACATCCTGCGCCTCACAACCTTCTTTGACTTTCAAATATTCGACTAATCCCTCACAACGGAAGTCTCACGTCTCTAATCAGCCTGGCGTCTGAGGAAGGTGGGGATTTCCAGATCATCCACGCCGTCGGATTCGTTTTTTTCTTCTTTGTCGAACAACATGTCTGCCGACTTTTCATCCCTTATGAATGTAGGAATCGAGATATTGCTGCCGCGTCGCAAGCCGGGAAACTGGGTAACATTCCCTTTGGCCCTGGACTCGCTCGTTTCAAAGCCGGTGGCGATTACCGTTATCCGGATTGTATCGCCCATATTTTCGTCAATGACTGTGCCGAAGATGATGTTTGCGTCCTCATGCGCCTCCTGCTGAATCATCGAAGATGCCTCGTTGATTTCAACGAGGGTCATTCCCGGGCCCCCGGTTATGTTCAAAAGGATGCCGCGCGCCCCCTGGATCGTGTTGTCTTCGAGGAGTGGGGAAGAGATAGCCCGCTGGGCCGCCTCAACCGCCCGGTTGGCGCCTTCCGCTGCTCCAGTTCCCATTAGGGCAATGCCCATCTGAGACATGATTTTCTTTACGTCGGCAAAGTCGAGATTGATCAGTCCGGGAACCATGATCAGATCGGAGATCCCTTTTACGGCGTGGTAGAGGATGTCATCCGCCTTGCGGAAGGCGTCTATGAAAGAGAGATCAGTCCCTCCCACGCTCAGCAGTCGCTGATTGGGGACGATGATCAGGGAATCCACTGTCTTGCGAAGGTCGGAGATTCCGGTTGCCGCCTGATCGTTCCGTTTTTTCCCTTCAAACTGGAACGGTTTTGTCACCACCGCCACGGTCAGGGCGCCAAGCTGTTTGGCGATCTCAGCGACTATTGGCGCTCCGCCGGTGCCGGTGCCGCCGCCCAAGCCCGTGGCGATAAAGATCATATCGGATCCTTCCAGGTTTTTTCTAAGCTGTTCGGTTGATTCAACTGCTGCCTGTCGGCCGATTTCCGGATCGGAGCCGGCGCCCAGCCCCCTGGTGAGTTCCGCGCCAAGCTGTATCTTTATGGGGGAGTATGACGCCGTAAGCGCCTGGGCGTCGGTATTGGCAGTTATAAAGTCAACCCCCTGCAGGTTATCCGCAATCATAGTATTGACCGCGTTTCCCCCGGCGCCGCCTATCCCGATAACCCTGATTTTGGCAGTTTTTATAAAATCCTTCTCCGCTAATTGAAACATAATTTCCTCCCCCCGCTAAAAGAAATCAAGAATCCACTGTCGCAACCGCCGGTAAAGACGGTTCATATAATTTCCTTCCATCCGTATAATGTTCTGCTTGGCTATATTGCGGCCGGCGTACAGGACCAAACCCACTCCGGTTGCGTATTGCGGAGAGTTGACGATATCGGTCAGCCCGCCAATTCCCAGCGGCAGCCCCCTGCGGACCGGCATATTGAAGATCTGTTCGGCCAGTTCGGGGATGCCTTCGAGAATGGATCCTCCGCCTGTAAGGACAATGCCGGCGGCGAGGATGTCTTCGCATCCGGAGCGGCTGATCTCTTTTTGCGCCATTACCAGGATCTCATCCATTCGCGGCTCTATTATCCGGCCGAGGATTTGCCGGGAAACATTCCTGGGTTCCCGGCCTCCCACGCTGGGCACCTCGATCATCTCGTCTTTGGCGATCAGCGGCATGTAGGCGCATCCGTATTCTATTTTTATCTTCTCGGCTTCAGCGATCGGGGTTCTGAGTCCTGTGGATATATCACTGGTAACGTACTGGCCGCCGACGGGCAGCACTGCGGTGTGTTTGATGCTTCCCTCCGAGAAAACGGCGATATCGGTCGTGCCGCCGCCGATGTCGATCAGGGCTACGCCGAGCGCCTTTTCATCATTGCTGAGCACCGCCTCGCTCGCGGCAAGCTGTTCCAATACCAGTTCTTTTACCTCCAGTCCAACCCTGTTTATCGATTTTATGACATTTTGAATAGAGGTTACGGCGCCGGTTACTATGTGCGCCTTTGCCTCGAGACGGACGCCGGCCATTCCCACCGGATCGATAATTCCATCCTGTTCATCAACAAGATAGTATTGGGGAATGGTGTGGAGGATCTGCCGGTCAAGAGGGATTGCAATGGCCCTCGCCGCTTCGATGGCCCGTTCCACATCTTCATTGCGCACCTCCCGGCCCTTGACAGGGACAATGCCAAGGCTGTTATGTCCATGAATATGCGCCCCGGCGATCCCCACGTAAACCGAACTGATTTCGCAGCCGGCGGAGCGCTCGGCCTCTTCAACCGCCCCTTTTATAGATTCCACAGTGCTTTCGATATTGACGACGACGCCCTTGCGAAGACCTTCCGAAGGATGCGTGCCGACGCCCATGATTTCTATTCCCGTTTCGCGCAATTCGGCAACAACCACGCATGTTTTTGTTGTTCCGATATCAAGCCCGACGATAACGTTTTCCTTTTTACCCATGTATATTAATGCTCCAGTCTTGGTGATTCTTTAATCGTTCTAAATCCTTAGCTTTTCCCCTTTTGCCATCGGCATCCCCGCCCCTGCAGGGTGAAGCGCCGTTCGCGATTGCACATTTATTTTCTCGGGATTGCTCAAATCTATCAGCATGAGACCGAGTTGAAGATTCTTTCTCTTCATGTCATCCATTACCACGGACAGCCGCTTCAGTTTTGCTTCATAGCTTTCAAACCCAAGCTGCAGACAAAGACCCATGTTTGTAAACAGAGAAAAACCAAAGGTTTCATTTCCATGAACCTCGGAAATCATGCCGATGTCGGGTATTTCTTTTGCCTCCTTTAAATGGTTCAGGAGGGCAAGCGACTTGCTAACCAGTTCCTTGTTTAAAATATTTCCTGAAAAAAATCCAGTGAGAACAGGAAGGTCCGCTTTTTCATCGGATTCGAGTTTCTTGAATATTTCTCCTTTGCTATCAATAAGATAAAGCATGCTTTCCTTCTCAATCAAGGCGACGGCATTTCTTTCCCGCACCCAGATTACCAGGCGATTGGGGAATTCTCGCCCCACAAAGACATCTTTTACCCATGAATTGCTGCTGATCCGGCGGATAATTGCCTCTTTGTTGATTGTCAGCAGGTTTGCCCCTGAGCTTACCTTGGCCAAAGAAAGGACATCTTTTTCCGTTAACTCGCTGCAGCCTTTTACCAATGTTTCCTGAACTGAAAAAAAAGAAGCGCGGAGAACGAGATCGCAACCAATCAATAGCGCGGCTGTAACCAATATTACTAAAACAAGCATCAGGGCGCTCGTTCCTATTTCTCTTGCAATATCGCCAGCATGTCTTTTTAGGCGGTTTTTTTTAACCTCCATGTGCAAACGTAATGACTCCTTATGCACATTAAACTTCGGTTTATGGACATTAACCTCCTGTTTATGTCCATTAACCTGCGGTTTGTGAACATTAAACTCCGTTTTCATGATTCTCCCACTATCTTTACCTCTGTTTCCAGGAGGTGGCCGGTTTTTTGAAAAACGGCTTCCCTGACCATTGTGATCAGGTCAATAATTTCGCTCGCTGTTGCCTGCCCCCGGTTAACTATGAAATTGCCATGCTTTTCAGAAATCTGGGCGTCGCCGATTCTGCTTCCTTTAAGGCCGGATGCTTCGATCATCCTGCCCGCAGGACAATCAGCGGGGTTTTTAAAAATAGAGCCGGCGTTCGGCAATTCCAGCGGGTGTTTTTCTCTTCTTGCCTTGAGGATCTCCGCCATTTTCGTCAAAATCTCTTCAGCTTTGCCATGGCGGAGGCGAAACATCCCCGCCAGAATAAGCGAATCTGCAGGCAAAGAAAAATTTCTGTAAGAAAATTTATAAACGCTGAATGGCGATTTTAACTCTTCACTTGTCACGGTACTGATTTTCCCCGCTAAATCTATAATTCTAAGCTCTTCGACAATATCCTTTATCTCTCCGCCATAGGCGCCGGCGTTCATCCGGATCGCCCCGCCGACACTACCGGGTATGCCTGTTGAAAACTCCATCCCGGATAGCGATTCTGCCACCGCCATTTTTACCAGGTCTGCCAGCGGGCAGCCTGCTTCGGCAAGGATAAGGGCCTCTTCCCCCTGATATCTCAAACTCAGTTTACGCAGACGCGACAAAGAGATAAAGGCCCCCCGGAAACCCCCGTCCCGGACGATGAGATTGGTCCAGTTGCCGACAGGCAGGAACGGCAGGTTCCGGCGTCGCAGAAATTCGAGAACAGATGAGAGCTCCCTTATATTTTTGGGGAAGATAAGGGCGTCTATTTTTCCACCGGCGCGGATCGAGGCATGTGCTGCCGCCGGCTCGTCAAAGAGGATCGGGCCGGTAAAACGTAGCCGCAATTCATTGCGTACAGCGTCAGTCCAGACCATCTTCCTTTTTCTCCCCTAGGCGTTTCAAGAAGGCATCGCCTATCTTCCAGACACTTCCCGCCCCTTGCGTCAGGATGACGTCGGAGGGACGGGCGATTTCTAACAGATGCTCCACAATCTGGTCAAAGTCCGAAATATGGAGGACTTCTTTTAGCCCTGATTTTCTTATCCCCTCACACAACGCCTCCACCGTTACCCCAGGGATCGGCTCTTCGCTTGCCGCGTAGATGTCCGTAACAATCAATATATCGGCTTCCGTGAAGGCGGTTAAAAACTCTTCAAAAAGTGCCTTTGTTCTGGTGTAGCGGTGGGGCTGGAATACCACGATTATCCTTTTGCTCCACATTTGCCGGGCTGCTGAAAGTGTTGCCCTGATCTCCGTCGGATGGTGGCCGTAGTCGTCAACGACGGTTATCCCCTTTTCCTGCCCCCTGACCTCCAGGCGGCGGTGAACGCCGGCAAATTCCCCCAGCGCTTCCTTGATGACCGGAAAGGAAATATCCATTTCCCGGGCGACGGCAACGGCCGCAAGGGAGTTATATACGTTGAAAGTGCCGGGAACATGAAGTTTTATTGTTCCCAGCAGGACGTCCCTTTCGTAGAGCGAATAAACGGTGGAGCCTCCGGAAAAAAATATTCCTGCCGCGCGATAATCGTTTGCAGGCGACAGACCATAGGTGAGCATCCGTCTTTTGATCAGAGGAAGAATCTGCTGAACGTTCTGGTCGTCGGCGCAGAGGATCGTGGCGCCATAGAAGGGCACAATGTTTGCGAACTGCAGAAAAGCCGCTCTGATTTCTTCGATGTCTTTGTAGTGATCGAGGTGTTCCCGGTCTATATTGGTAATAACCGCAAGGCAGGGACTCAATTTCAGAAAGGAACCATCACTTTCGTCAGCCTCCGCCACGATTGTCTCTCCGTCACCCAAGCGGGCGTTTCCGCCGATACTGGCAAGCTTGCCCCCTATCACCATAGTCGGATCCAGCCCGCCCTGGGCCAGAACGGTTGCAACCATGGAGGTTGTGGTGGTCTTGCCGTGGCTGCCGGAAATGGCTATCGAAAATTTCATTTTGAGCAGTTCGGCGAGCATTTCGGCGCGCGGGATAACCGGTATGTTTCTTTGGTGGGCCGCGATCACCTCCGGATTTTCAGGTCGGACGGCCGTGGAAGTAACTACCACATCGGTATTGCCTATGTTGGAAGCTGCGTGGCCGATGTGAATCGCGGCCCCGAGGTCGTCAAGACGGCTGGTTGTGTCGGAAGGGGTCAAATCCGAACCGCTGACTTCATAGCCAAGGTTCAGGAGCACCTCGGCTATGCCGCTCATCCCTATCCCGCCGATGCCGACGAAATGAATCCTCCGGATATTGCGTTCCATACTGCTTGTTGTGTTGATGTATCTATTAACATTAAGCTTCGCTTTCATTTTGCAATCCCTTCGCAACTGATTGGCGATCAACGTCTGTTAGAAATAATGTTTAAAATTTCGTCAAAAATAATGTTTATAATCGTCGCTGCCGCGTTCTTATTGCCCAGTGATGCTGAGGCAACTTCCATTTTCCTGAGCGCGTCCGGATCCATATACAACCTTTCTATTGCTGATGCGAGTCTGTTTCCATCAATATCCTTCTCCGGGAGCATTTCCGCCGCTCCCGCATCTGCCAGAAGAGCGGCGTTTTTTGTCTGATGATCGCCCGCGGCAGAGGGGAGTGGTATCAAAACAGCCGCCTTTCCCACGGCTGTTATCTCCGCAATCGAGGTGGCGCCGGCGCGGCACACAAGCAAATCGGCCCGGTTGTAGGCTGCCGCCATTTCGATAATGAAAGGATGAACCTCCGCCGTAAATCCTTTTTTTTGGTAAGCCTGCTCAACAGCCTGCCGATCACGTTCCCCGGTCTGATGAATAAAACAAATCTTTTCGCGTAGATGAGCCAGGCTGCCTAAGGAATCCATGACCATCTGGTTAATTGCGCCGGCCCCCTGAGAGCCGCCGAAGATCAGGACTGTAAATGGCTGCCCCTCTTTCCTAACGGCTTTTCCCCCGGAGAGAAACGCTGCTCTTATGGGATTCCCGGTGACAACCGTCTTGCCTGCGGGAAACAACGTTTGCGATTTGGCGAAGGTCACGAAGATGCGCTCGACGAAACGCCCGAGAATTCGGTTGGTCAGGCCGGGAACGGCGTTTTGTTCGGCAATGACCGTTTTTATTCCCATAATCCGGGCGGCAAGGACCGCGGGACCGGAGGCGTACCCGCCCACGCCGACCACGATGTCAGGCTTGAAGATGCGGATTATCCGCAATGAGTCCAGCAGACTGCCCGGTATTTTCAACAAGGATGTAAAAACCCTCAGGGGGCCTCGTCCCTTGAGCCCTTCAACGTTTATCGTCTCCAGCGCGAAACCAAGTCCGCCCAGGATTTTTTTTTCAAGCCCCCGGTTTGTGCCGATGAAAAGGACGCGATTGGCAGGATTGCGCTTCAGCAGCTCCTCGGCGATGGCAATTCCCGGGAAAAGGTGCCCGCCGGTTCCGCCGCCTGCAATTGTCATGGCTATTTCCTGTCTATCCATCGCAAATTCATCTCCGGTAATTGCGTTGCGCAACAATAATGTTCAAAATTTACCCGCCCCCGGTTGCTCAATCCTCATACGACGAAATATTCAGGAGTATCCCCACCAGTATGAGGGACATGATCAGGGAAGTGCCTCCGTAGCTGAGAAAGGGGAGGGCGAGCCCTTTCAGAGGCACGATCCCCATGACCCCCGCAATGTTGATGAAGGCCTCCAGCGCGATTAGCATGGTCAAGCCAGCCGCTAAGAGATTGCCGAACACGTCCGGCGCCTTTAAAGCTATTTTGAAACCCCTCAATATTATAATTATATAGAGCAAAAGGATTGCGGCCACCCCCAAAAAACCGCCCTCTTCGGCGATTACCGAAAGGATGAAGTCGGTATGGGGTTCGGGAAGATAAAAAAGCTTTTGCATGCTGTCGCCGATCCCGACGCCGAAGACGCCGCCCGAGCCGAAGGAGATCATGGATTGGATAATTTGAAAGCCCGAACGATGAGGGTCTTTCCAGGGGTCGAGAAAGGCGGTCAACCGGGCGATGCGATATTTTTGGTGAAAAAGCATCCAAAGAGCCGCGGGGATAAAAAGGGAAACGAGGCCGGCCAGATGAATGATCCGCCCCCCCGCCAGGTAAATCATAATGAAAGCGATCGCAGCAAGGATCGCCGCTGTGCCGAAATCTGGCTGGAAAAAAATCAGTCCGATCATAACCCCGGTTACGCCAAGCGGAAGAAGTATCCCCTTTTTGAACTCCCGGACGTGTCCTGCGGCTTGGGCAAGATAACTGGCTAAAAAGATTATCAAGGCGATCTTGACCATCTCGGAAACCTGAAAGGAGAATATGCCAAGGTTGAGCCAGCGGACTGCGCCGCCTGCTTTGATTCCCATATGGGGAACCTTGATCAGGACAAGCAGGAACGCCGAGAAAATGATGCCGGGCCAAGCCAGTTTGCGGAGTTTATAATAGTGAATTCGCGTTGAAAAAGCCATGCCTGCCAAACCGAGAGCCAGGAAAAGGAGCTGTTTCTTCAGAAAGAACTGGCCGTCGTGAAAGCGTTCCATGGCAAGGATGGAACTGGCGCTGTAGATCATGACCGTGCCGATTGTCGCGAGCAGCAGTGTCGCCAAAAGGAGAAGCAAGTCAGGTTTTTTCTCTGTCGCATTTTGTTTTTTCATATCAGAGTTGTTTTACCCATTCCTGAAAGCGATTTCCGCGGTCTTTATAGTTTTTGAATTCATCAAAACTGGCGCAACCGGGGGAAAGCAGGACGACATCGCCGGGCGCCGCGTGTTCAAATGCCGCCAGCAGAGCTGCTTTTAATGTTTTTTGCATAGTTGTTTTAACTTTTTTACCGATCAGGCGATTAATCTTTTCACTGGCCTCTCCGAAAAGGACGGTTTCCTTTACATTTTTTCTTATGGAGGGGATCAGCGTCTCAAAATCCCCCTCTTTGTCCCGTCCTCCCAAAAGCAGGATAATCGGCTCGGAAAAACTCTCTATCGCCCGTAAAACCGCGTCAACATTTGTTCCTTTGGAATCGTCGTAAAAGCGGATTCCGGTTTTTTCATATATGTATTCAATACGGTGGGGCAGGCCCCGGAAATCCTCGACCGCCTTGATGACGTCAGCGGAGGAGCAGCCGCAACCCCTGGCCGCCATTATCGCTGCCATGACGTTTTCGAGGTTGTGCTTTCCGGGTATTTTGATCATGCCGACGGGGTATTCTTCCCGTTTCCCGTCCGGCAAGATGTGGACGAGAATATTTTTCTCTCGGAACATCCCGCTAAAGACCGCTTGCGAGGAGGCAGTTCCAGGTTCAGGAGCATTATTTTTAAAGAAATCGTCGGAACGGAAAAACTCGGTTTGCGCCGTCAGGTGTTTGCCAAGAGAAACCAAAGCGGCTTCGTTTCCATTCAAGATCGCCAGATCGTCGGAGGTCTGTCGGGCAAAGATCCTTTCTTTTATTTCCCGATAAGCGGCGAGATTTCCGTGGTAGTCGATATGATCGGGGGTAACGTTTAGCAGGAGCGCAATTCCCGGATGAAACTCTCGTACCCACTGCAACTGGAAGCTGCTGACCTCTATCACAACCCAGTCTGCGTCCTGGGGCCCGGCGACATAGCCGATCAGCGGCTCGCCGATGTTCCCCCCGACGAAGACCTTTTTCCCCGCTTGGCGGAGGATTGCCCCGATCAACGAGGTGGTAGTTGTTTTTCCATTGGTGCCGGTAATGGCGATCATCGGGGTTTTGAGAAAGCGAGAGGCGAGTTCCAGTTCGCTCAACACGTCAATGCCGGATCGCACAGCCTCCGTAAGTATCGGATTTCCTGGATAAACCCCCGGAGAGGGAACAACGAGATCGACATCGGCAAGAATCTCCGTTCCATAAGGGACGATGGTCAGTTCGGCAGGGAGATTTTTCAAAAAGGTCAGGGCGTCACCCCACTGTGAAGGCGGTTTTTCGTCGGTAACTGCGATGTCGATTCCTTTTTTCGCAAGGAAGGCGGCTGTTGCTAGTCCCGTTTTTCCGATCCCGATAATGGCGGCTTTTTTTACATGCATTTTTTCTTACCTTAATTTCAGGGTGCTGATGGCAACTAAGGCCAGCAGGATGGAGATGATCCAGAAACGAACTATTACCTTTGGTTCCGCCCAGCCCTTCAGTTCAAAATGGTGATGGATGGGCGCCATTCTGAATATCCTTTTCCCCCCGGAGAGCTTGAACCAGCCGACCTGAAAAATTACCGAGAATGTTTCCAGCACGAAAACTCCTCCGACGATTGCCAGCAGGATTTCCTGTTTTGTCATAATGGCCGTAACCCCGAGGGCGCCCCCCAGGGAAAGGGAGCCGACGTCTCCCATAAATACCTGTGCCGGATAGGTGTTGTACCAGAGAAATCCCAGTCCGGCGCCGACGACTGCCCCGCAGAAGACCGAAAGCTCCCCGGCGCCCGCAACATAGGGGATCTGGAGATAGGAAGAGATTTTTATATTGCCGGTAAAGTAGGCAAACAGTAGGTAGGTCATGAAACAGGTAATGACCGGACTGATCGCGAGGCCGTCCAGGCCGTCGGTCAGGTTGACCGCGTTGGCGGCGCCAACGATGATGAAGGTGGAAAGGATGATGTATCCCCAGCCTAAATTCGGAAGCGCCGTCTTGAAAAAGGGGATAGTGACATTGGGGCTGAACCCGGTTTTGAAATACATAACGATGCTGACAAAAAGCGCTATGGCGATTTCCGCTGCCAGGCGGATGCTGCCCGGCAAACCCCGGCTGTTTTTTTGGGATATTTTTCGGTAATCGTCGATAAACCCGATCAGACCGAAGCCGACAGTTACCATCACTGCGATCCAGATGGAAACGACCGAGAGGTTGGCCCAAAGCAGCGTCGAGATGATCACGGCGAAGATGATCAGGATGCCGCCCATCGTCGGGGTTCCCTGCTTGGCAAGATGGGATTCGGGGCCGTCGGTGCGGATGGTCTGCCCGATCTGAAGCTCCAGCAGTTTGCGGATCATCCATGGTCCGAAAACAAAACAGATCAGCAGCGCCGTGATTGCCGCGTAGATTGTCCGGAAGGTGATATAGCGAAAGACGTTAAAAAATGAGTATGCTGTATGCAGCGGATATAAAAGATGAAAAAGCATTTGCTATTCCTTTTGCTAAAACGAAGCTTAATGTTCATAAAACTTGATGATTCCTTCTGCAACTGTCTCCATTTTCATCTTTCTTGAGCCCTTGATTAGCACCCAGTCGCCTTTTTTCAAGATGGGCCGGAGGCGGGAAACAACCTCCTCCGGCTTTTCAAAAAATGTGATATTATCTGCGGGAAAACCGTCCTTTATCGCCGCTTCCGCAAGCGATTTCGTCAGTTCTCCCTTGAGAAAGAGGGAATTGATTGTTCCCGCTGCCACGATCGTCCCGATCTCCCTATGCCACTTTTCAGATGCTTTGCCAAGCTCCAGCATGTCGCCCAGGATCGCTACCGCCTTTCCCCTTTGCTGCAGTTCCTGTAAATTTCTTAATGCCTCCGCTACAGAGCCGGGATTGGCGTTATAGGTGTCAATGATCAGATGCGCCCCGTTTGCAAGTTTGCAGATTTCTGTCCTGCCGGAGACCGGGCGGAAGTCGCCAAGTCCTGCCGCTATTTCTTCACGGCTAAGACCGAGCGCCCATGCTGCTGCCGCGGCGGCCATGGCGTTTTTGACGTTATGCCTTCCAGTGGCGGCAAGGAAAACAGGAATGGCGATACCGTCAAGGAAAAGGTCGAAATGGGCCCCTTCTACTCCAGCGTTTGCAATATTGCGGGCGGTGATATCGGCGCCATCGTTAAGGCCGAAGGAAAGTCGCTTTCCCTCCCAGCGAAGGGCGAGGGAGGCAACCGCCGCATCATCGTTATTGATGATTGCCGTGCCTTTTCCGGCCATCATCGTCCAGAGCGAACCTTTTTCCTCCGCGATTGCCTGCAGGGAACCGAATCCTTCGAGATGCGCCGGTCCTATGTTGGTAATCAGACCGATGTCCGGCGTTGCTATCGCGGCAAGCTTTGCGATTTCTCCCGGGCTGTTTGTGCCCATTTCCACAACGGCAAGCTGATGTTCTTTCCGAAGTTTGAGCAGGGTGAGCGGAAGGCCGATCTGATTGTTAAGATTGCCTTCAGTTTTCAGAGTCTTCATTGTTCGGGAGACGATCGCGGCGAGCATCTCTTTGGTTGTGGTCTTGCCGGAACTGCCCGTGACCGCAACGAGAGGGATAGTAAAATTTTTCCGCCAGCGGCTGGCTATCGCCCCATAAGCCTGCAATGCGCTGCTGACCCCAAGCGCCGGCACATTTTCCGGCACGGTAGCGAGCTTACTTTGCCGATCAATCTGGATGAGCAGTCCCGCTGCCCCTTTTTGTATAGCCTTAGTCAGGTAGTCGCTGCCGTCGAAATTCTCCCCCTGCAGGGCCACGAAAAGATTCCCCGCCTCCAGCGTACGAGTATCGGTGGAAATGCCATAGCATTCCCACTGGATTCCTCCCCGGAGCAACTTGCCTCCGGTTGATTCAAGCAGTTCCATGGCGGAGAAGGCAGGTAAAGTTCCGTTCATACGGTCTTCTCCTCATAGCGGCGGTTTGCCAATGCCCTTCGGGCAATATCACGGTCGTCAAACGGAAACCGCTTGTCGCCGATGATTTGATAATCCTCATGGCCTTTTCCCGCAATCAGGACGATGTCCTCTTTTTCGGCAAGCGCTATTGCCGTAAAGATGGCTTCGCTTCGGTCGGGGATGACGATGTATTTCTTTTCCATGCTGTTCCCGAAAGTGGCACGAACAGAGACGGGGTTAGTTGCGTCAAATCCCATTTTCGGCAGATTAATTCCCTTTTCAATATCCTTTATTATCTCTGCCGGATTCTCGCTGCGCGGGTTATCAGAGGTCACAATTGTCAAATCGCTGTAGAGGGCGGCGGCCTCTCCCATAAGGGGTCTTTTGCCCCGATCCCGGTCGCCGCCGCATCCGAAAACGGTAATCAGCCTTCCCCGCCGAAAGACGATCAGGTTTTCGAGCACCCGTCTCAGCGCATCGTCGGTATGTGCGTAATCAACAAAAACGGAGGGTTGACCGGGAATGTTAACTTTTTCCAGCCGTCCCGGTACCTGAGGGAGCAGGGCGAGCCCTTTTTGGATAGCCTCCGCCGGAATTCCCAATTCCAGAGAGGCAGCAACCGCCGCCAGGATATTGTAGAGATTGAATTTTCCCATAAGTGGCGCTGCTATTTCAAATTCTTCATTTTTGGAGGTGATTTTTGCGGTGATCCCCTCAAGGGAAAAATGGGTTGTTTTTGCTGATATATGGCAAGCATTGTTTATGCCGTACGTTGTATATTTACCTGCCGCTTCCCGGATGATTCGCTGTCCCCAGGGATCGTCGCCATTTATGACCATGGCGCCGGTTCCCTTCTTTGCTCCGGCGGGCAGCACCTCCGAAAAAAACCGTTGTTTGGCATGGAAGTAGTTTTCCATGGTTTTGTGGTAGTCGAGGTGGTCCTGGGTAAGATTGGTGAAAATTCCCATGTCGAATGCGCAGTCGTCAACGCGGTGAAGAGCGATGGCATGGGAGGAGACCTCGGCTATGCAGTGGGTAACTCCATTGTCCGCCATTTCCCGGAGGATCCTCTGCATTTCAAAGGATTCCGGGGTGGTGTTCGGGGCGGGAAAGATGGTTTTCCCATAACGGTAGTTTACCGTGCCGAGAACCCCGACGGGGCATCCCGCGTTTTGCAGGATTGACTCCAGCAGGTAGGTTGTGGTGGTTTTTCCATTGGTGCCGACAACGGCAATGAGGCAGAGGGCTGAAGATGGATCGCTAAAGAAATTACGTCCGATTTGTCCAAGGGCGCGGCGACTGTCCCTGACGCGGATTGCGGTTATGCCGGCGGGGGGATCGAAGGCCCGCTCATGAATAATAAAACAGGCGCCATTTTTTATCGCGTTTTCAATAAACCGATGGCCATCAGTCTTCATGCCGGCGATGGCGACGAAGAGGCTCCCTTGTTTACACTTCTTTGAATCGTAGCATATTGAGAGGACATCATTTCTTTCGAAATTTCCGCTTGGCCCTTCCGCCCTGTCGAGAATTTCGACTTCTTTTAAAACTTGTGAAAGTTGCATCGCAATGGCTCACGAACCTGCCTTAAAGGTAACCGTACAGATACTATTCTCTGGCAAAGGCATCCCCGCAGCCGGCGTCTGTTCCGCCGCCCAGCCGCTGCCAACGACACGGATGTCAAGTCCCCTCTCTCTTGACTTTCTTAGCGCCTCTCGAATAGTCATACCGCTGAAATTAGGCATTATCCCTTCTTCTGCCGCGGTTTCCGCCACATTGGCAAGCGTTGCTGGCGCAGAAACGAATTTGAGGCCGATGTTATTATCGAGGGGATTGATTTCTTCCGGTTCGGGGTTGCGACGAATATTTGTTTTAAAGGCAGTGAGGAGCTGTTCGCCAATATTTTTAAAAACGGGCGCAGCGGCTACCCCTCCCCAGCGATCCTTCTGCGGTTCGTCCAGGACGATCAGCATCGCGATCTGGGGAGCTTCGGCGGGGAAAAAGCCCATAAAGGACGTTCGCACCCTTTGCGAGGAGTAAGCGCCCGCTTTAAAGTCAAATTTCTGTGCCGTGCCAGTTTTTCCCGCCACCGAAATGTTGGCGATCCGTGCGTTTTTCCCGGTGCCGTCTTCCATGCCGACCACGTCGGTTAAGATTGCAGTCATTGTTTTTGCCGTTTCCGAGGAGATCACCCGGCGTACCTGGGTGGGATGAAAGTTCTGCACAATTTCCCCGTTCTTGCCCAGCATGGCCCTGACTATAAAAGGTTTCATAAGGATGCCATCGTTGGCGATGCTGGAGAGCGCGGTTATGAGCTGAATGCCTGTTACTGATATTCCCTGCCCAAACGCGATGGTTGCCGTGTCCACTCTGGTCCACCGTTCAACCGGCCGGAGCAGCCCTTTTGCCTCGCCGGGCAGATCGATGCCAGTTTTATCGCCGAATCCAAATTTTTTTATATACTCGTAAAACTTCTCTTTGCCGAGCTTTTCGGCAACCTTTGCGGAGCCGATATTGCTTGAATATTTTATAATGTCGTGAAGTGAAAGCATGCCGTGACGCTTCCGGTTTGCCTCGTGGATGGTGCGGTTAGCGACTGCATAGTGGCCATCTTCACAGTAAAACATATCTGTTGGCTGGGCAACCCTCTCATTGAGAGCGGCGGCAGCCATAAAAGGTTTGAATGTTGAACCAGGGTCCCAGGCATCGGCGATGGCCCTGTTTTGTCTTGACTCCGGGGCAATAGTCTTGAAATTATTAGGGTCAAAAGCCATTTCATTGGCCAGGGCAACGATTTCACCCGTGCGGGGATCCATGACTATCGCATAGCCGCCCTTCGCGCCTTTATCGAGGACGGCCTTTTTCAGATGGGATTCGACAAGATGCTGAATCCGTTTGTCTATTGTCAGGACGAGGCTGTAGTTATGGGCATCGCTGTTTCTGTAATTATCGATGGTTTCGTTTGCTGCCATCTGGGGATAGAGCCTTTTCCCTTTGGCGTCTCTGTTCCAGAGCAGCTTTTGAGGAACTCCCCGCAGGTAGTTTTCATATTGAAGCTCCAGTCCGTCCAAGCCCTTGGCGTCCATTCCGACGAATCCCACAAGGTGCCCGGCAAGCTCGCCTGCCGGGTAATAGCGCATGGGTTCCTTGACAGTAAATATTCCCTCCATCTTTAAATTGCTCACGAGGTTAGCCTGCTCGGGCGCAATTTTTCTGCCAATCCAGCAGAAATTTTTTTCCGTGGAAAGCCTTTTTACAAGAACTTTTTTGTCAACGTTGAGAATCGCGGCGAGCCTGCCGGCGGTTTCAATCGGATTTTTAACTTTGGAAGGATCGGCGCAGACAGAGTCAGTCATTATTGTCGCTGCCAGTTTTTCGCCGCTGCGGTCCAAGATAATTCCCCTGTCCGGTTGCAACATTAGGGTCTGGGTATGCTGCTTACGGGCAAGATTGTTCAGCTTTTTTGCCGAGATTATCTGCAGGTCGAAGGCGCGCCAGAACAGCGCTGTAAACATGAGCAGCGCCAATCCCAGCAGGGTGGAGATTCTGAATTTCATCCATTTTCTCGATTCAGATGTCATTTCAGCAATATCACCTGTTCTTTTATCGGATATATCATCTGCAATTTTTCCCGGGCGATGGATTCTATCCTCTGCGGGGATTTAAGCGTCGCGAGTTCGAGTTTTAACCTTTTCTGATCCTCAACAAGCTGTTCCCGGCTGGTGATCTCCCCGGCAATCTGATATTCCAGCTCCGTCATATGGATATGACTCCATACATAAATTAGTGCGACAGCCATAATCACGGAGGCGACAAATACCCAGGTGGAATAGCCAATCCTCGCCGCGGAGGAGTCGTCCTCGTGGGGAATGTTATGTCTTAAAACCTCTGTTGCCTGCATAATCAGATTCTCTGAGCCGCTCTTAGTTTTGCGCTTCTTGACCTTGGGTTTTCGTTAATCTCGGTTTCATTGGGAACAAGGGGTTTTTTTGTTATGATTTTCAGCGTGGGCTTTCGGCCGCAGGCGCAAAAGGGTAAATCCGGGGGGCAGATGCACCCTTTTGCCTGTTCGCTGAAACTATTTTTCACGATCCTGTCCTCCAGCGAATGGAACGATATGACGCAGAAGCGTCCGCCGCTCCGGAGAAGTTCTACGCCGTCTTCTATGGCCAGTTTAAGGTTGCGCAGTTCATTGTTTACGGCGATCCTTATGGCCTGAAAAGTCCGGGTTGCCGGGTGTATTCTGGATGCCGTCCTTATTTTAGGAAATGCCCCAGCTACAATGGCTGCCAATTCTGTTGTTGTGCGAATATTTGAAATAACTCTTCTTCTTGTTATCGCTATGGCAATTCGCCGCGCCGTTTTTTCCTCGCCATACTCCCTGATGATCTTCTCCAGTTCTTCACGGGAAAGGGAATGGATCAGATCATAGGCGCTGGGCCCCCTACTTTTATCCATCCGCATGTCCAAAGGAGCCTCCAGGGTAAAACTGAAACCCCTGACGGCGCTGTCCAACTGATGGGAAGAAACGCCCAGATCGAGGAGGATGCCATCCACCTTGCTTATGCCCCGTCCAGTCAATACGGCGCGCATTGCAGAAAAATTGTCATTCACGACGATAGCCCGGCGGCCGAAAGAGGCCAGTCGCTTTTTTGTCTCCTCAATGGCGTCGCCATCAATGTCTGTGGCAACAAGCAACCCATCGGGAGAGGAGTTTTTCAGGATTTCCAAGGAATGCCCGCCTCCTCCTGCCGTGCCGTCCAGATAGACGCCGCCGGGACGACATTGAAGCGCCTCAATCACCTCCGTGACCATTACCGGCCTATGGAAAACGTCTTTGTCCGCTGCTTCCATCATCATCCTGCCCGGCTGGTTTGTGGCTTTTATATTCCCAGATCAGCCATGTAGCCGCTGAAGGAGTCAATGCCTTCAGACGATTTCTTCATTTCGATCTCGAATCTGTCCTTGCTCCATATTTCGATAATCTTGATCATGCCGGCCAGCACGATCTCCTTTTCCAGCTTTGCGTATTCTCTCAGGTTGGGGGGAATAAGAACCCGGCCATGGCTGTCTATCGTGCAATCTACCGCGCCGGACATGAAAAAACGTTGAAAAGAACGAACCTCTTTGCGCATTAATGGCTGCTGGGAGACCTTTTCCTCGATGATGCGCCACTCGTCGAAGGGAAAGACCATCAGGTAACCTTCCCAGTTAGTTATAACAATTCGATTGTCTTTTTTTTCGGAAAAGACTTCCCGAAGTCGGGAGGGGAAAATTATCCGACCCTTATCATCTATCGTATGGTAATACTGGCCCCTGAAGACAGACATTTGGGAATTTCCTCCACTACAAACCAACATGCTCCACTTTGGGGCGAAGATAGAGGTGTTTTTTATTTTTGTCAAGAAAAATTTTTAGTTATTTTATGTTTAAGTTTAAAGCGTTGGATTAATGAGGCGCGAGTAGGGCGGCGCGGGTGTTTTTATCGCCGCCATTTTTCAAAGGTAAGCATCCTTTAACCTTAGTTTATGGCTAACTGCACTTGCCAGTTCTGGTTTTTTACTTGCTATTGCGGTATATTAGAATAGCTCTGTTGTGGCTTGCGAGATCTGTTGAGAATTGGTGAGTTCCATCATTTTTAGCAACAAAGTAGAGGTAGTTAACCTTGGCTGGGTACAATGCCGCCCTTATGGAATCTATGTCGGGGTTGGCAATCGGGCCGGGGGGAAGGCCTTTGAACCTGTAGGTGTTGTAGGGATTATCCAGCTTCAGGTGTTTTGACAGGACTATTTTTACGTCTTCCGGCAACCCATAGATTGCCGTTGGATCGCTCTGGAGTTTCATGCCGAGCTTTATTCGGTTGTGGAATACAGCGGAGATCAGCGGTTTTTCGGAGCTGACTCCTGACTCTTTGCCGATGATGGAGGCAAGGGTAAGCAACTGATGGATTGTCATCCCCATCTCCTCCGTCCGTTTTCGGATTTCCGGGGTTATCTTCTTCCAAAAGTTGTTTACAAGGATGCGGGTTATTTCCCTTGTAGTCATTGACCGGTCCAGGCGGTAGGTGTCCGGATAAAGGTATCCCTCAAGGCCTTCCGCCTTTATGCCAAGGGAGGCGATAAAGTTTCGGTCGGACAGGAGGTTCATGAATTCCTCCTCATTAATAAGCCTGAAGGATAAGAGCCGTTGCGCGAACTCCCGGGCGTTAAGATCTTCGGGAAGCAAAACATCATAATACTTTTTCTCTCCCCTAATAAGTTTGTTGATGATTTCCGAAGGAGACAGCTTGCCGGAAAATTCGTATTCGCCTGCCTTGATGCGTCTTGCCGCTCCCTTTCCGATGGCGAGCGCCCAGAAGAAGGGGCGATTGTGAACCAGCTTTGCATCGCTTAGTATCGCTGTTATCTTGAAAAAGCCCGCGCCGCTGGGAATATCGACCGTTGTTGCCATGTCAGTGTCGCTAACAGATTTAACGGCGTACCTGAAAAAAGCTATCCCCAGAAATAACAGGATCAATGCTATTAAAAAAAACTTTTTTGATCTGTATAAAAAAGCCATATTCATCCAATCAAACATTCGGGCGTTTATCTGCTTCCCTCGTCGGTCTTCAGCAGCTTGCTGGAGGGGGAATCGAGGTAACTCTGCAGGATAACGCTCGCGGCTACTCGATCAATATCCATCTTTCCCCTTTTCTTTTTGCCGTTGTTTTTCATGATGGCTTCTGCCTCTTTTGTGGAAAGGGTTTCGTCCCAGCGGGTTACGGGCAGTTTAAAGCAGGTTTCGAGTCGGTGGATAAATCTGTTTACCTTCTCGCATTGTATCCCTTCGCTGCCGTCAATGCGTATGGGATACCCAATGACGATCCGGTCAACGTCAAAGCGCTTTATGAAAGCGGATATTGCGGCCATGTCGGTTTCACGATTTTTTCTGACGATTGTTGCCAGGCCATGAGCCGCGATTCCGAGTTCATCGCAGATGGCAACGCCGACTCTTCTTTCCCCGTAATCCAACGCCAGTATCCTCAAATCTTTCTCCTTATTTTTTCGGGGCAACATAAATCATTCATCATAAAAAATCCACCTAAACCAGTGCAAAGACAGATAATAATTAAGAGCTTGACAAAGTGGACAAATCTCGTGTATCCCTCGAGCGTCAATGGGTGGCATAATTGAGCAGGAGCGCCAATTGTGCTTAAGTTTTAGCCTGTTGGAACAGAGTCTTTTTAAAAGAAGCTAATATATTATTAATCGCATTATAGAAAAAAATTATATTTTTTTACAAACCTGCCGGCAATGATTTGATGGCCAGAAATGTCCGGTTGTGAACGATATTGGTTGGCAACGAGAAGGGATAATTCTTCAACTGTTTATCAGGTTCGGTAAAAAACTGATCAAGTAAAGTTGAGACAAGAATAAAGAGAGGAAGAGTTCTTATGATTGATGAACAATGTAAATGGAAGAAAGTGACGGGGAGCTGGATTATTCTTATTTCATTAATCTTTACCCCATTCTCGCTGGCCTACTCAGCTTCGGATGAGAGCTGCATGGAATGCCATTCCGATAAACAGATGACAACAAAACGAGAAGGTAAGACCGTTTCCCTTTTTGTTGATCTTAAAAAATATTCAACGTCAAGCCACGGCAAGGTAGGCTGCACCGGATGCCATCCTGAAGCTGATGTCAAGGATTTCCCCCATCCGGAAAAATTAGCGCCGGTGAATTGCGGCAGTTGTCATGATGATGCGGACAAGGAGTTCAAGGCAGGAATCCACGGGAAGGCATTGGCAAAAAAGGAACCGCATGCCCCTACCTGTATTGAATGCCATGGCAATCATTACATTTTATCGAACAGGAACCCGCGTTCTCTTACCTATAAAATCAATATTCCCTCCCTCTGCGGTAAGTGTCATAGAGAAGGAGCGCCGGTTGCGCGCATGTACGATATTCCCGAAAAGAATATTCTGGATAATTATTCCGAAAGTATCCACGGTGTGGGTCTTTTGAAAAAAGGGCTTTTAGTGACTGCCGCCTGCGCGGATTGCCATGGGAATCACCGCATTCTTCCCCATACAGATCCAAAATCGCAAACCAACCCGCATAACATTGCCCAGTCATGCATGGTTTGTCATTCAAACATAGAGGGAGTGCATTCCAAGATTATTCAGGGGGAGTTGTGGGAAAAGAAGCCCGGGGCGATTCCCGCCTGTTCTGATTGTCACCGTTCGCACAAGATACGTAAAGATTCTATGACAACAGGTCTTGCCGACAATGACTGTTTGAAGTGCCATGGAAAAAATTCTTTAAACAAGGTTGTGGGCGGTAAGAAGTTTTCGCTTCATGTAGAAGTGAAGACATTGCAGGATTCCGCCCATAAAAACATCCCCTGCGTCAAGTGCCATACCGACGTCAGCCCAACCCATAAAAGGCCCTGCGATACAGCGGAGAATGTTAATTGCTCAAGTTGCCATGCCGAGGTGGGCAAGGAATATGTTCAGAGCGCGCACGGACGCGCCCATGCGCTGAACAAGAAAGATGCCCCTTTCTGCACATCTTGTCACGGGACCCATAGCGTTTTGCCTGCCAAAAATACCAAATCTCCCGTTTATCGTGGCAACATTCCTCAACTATGCGGTTCCTGCCATGGGGCGAAAGGAAAGGCGGCCGAGTTTTCAAAGGTAGGAAACGGCAATGTAGTCGTTGATTACTCGACAAGCGTTCACGGGGTGGCGCTTGAGAAAAAGGGGCTCCTGGTTGCGGCGGTGTGTTCGGATTGTCACGGCAAGCACCTGAATCTGGATCATAAAGACGAACACTCGACAATCAATAGAAAGAATGTATCGGCAACCTGCGGAACCTGCCATGTGGGAATCTACAAGCAATTTGTCAAAAGCGTCCACAGCCCTACCGTCAGCAAGTCAAAAGAAAAACTCCCGATCTGTGAGGATTGCCATTCCTCGCATCAGATAACGCGGGTTGAAAAGAACAAGTTCGTAACCGAGGTTACCAGTCAGTGTGGGAAGTGTCATAAAGAACTCGCCAAGACGTATTTGGACACGGCTCACGGCAAGTCTTATCTTTTGGGGTCTAATAAAGTGGCAAAATGCTCTGATTGCCACGGCGCTCATGAAATCCTGACGGTCAACAATCCCAATTCAACTGTCGGCTTTAAAAACGTGGTAAAGACGTGCCGGCAGTGTCATCCGAACGCCAACCGGCGTTTTACCGATTACCTGACCCATTCCACCCATCACGACAAGGTGAAGTTTCCAGTTCTCTTCTATACCTTTAGGGCAATGAGCCTGCTTCTTATAGGTACCTTCGGGTTTTTCGGGCTCCACACATTGTTGTGGATTCCCCGCTCCTTTGCGCGGATGCGGGCAAAAAGAAGGGAGTACGAGGCCGATGCCATCAAGGATCATCGGTATGTGGAGCGTTTCAATAATTACCATCGTATTTCACACCTTGTTCTTGTCGTCAGCTTCCTGGCACTGGCCATTACCGGCATGGCCCTGAAATTTTCCGATATGGCGTGGGCGCGGTTTATAGCAAACCTGATGGGGGGAGCTGCTGTGGCGGCTCGGATTCATCACTTCTCGGCGGTAGTTATGTTCGGTCTGTTATTTTCGCATGTATATTATTTGATAAAATTGAAGATTAAGAACAAAACGCCGTTAAAAGAATTTATCCTGGGGAAAGACTCCATGCTGCCCAATTCCCAGGATTTGAAGGATTTTATCGCTACCATAAAATGGTTTGCCGGGAAGGGGCCGAGACCCCAGTATGGACGCTGGACGTATTGGGAAAAATTTGATTACCTGGCTGTTTTCTGGGGGGTTCCGGTGATCGGTTTATCCGGTTTGATTCTCTGGTTCCCGGAAATTTCCAGTCTCATTTTCCCGGGGTGGCTGGTCAATGTTGCGGCGATTATTCACAGTGATGAAGCCCTTCTGGCGACAGGTTTTATTTTTACGGTTCATTTTTTCAATACCCATCTTCGTCCGGAGGCATTTCCGATGGATCCTGTTATCTTTACCGGGGTAATCCCGGCGGAAGAGTGTCGCGAAGAAAGACCGCGCAGCTATGAAGAAGCGGAAGCAAAAGGGCAATTCGAGGAAAAGCTTGTTACTAAAGAGCTTTCGCCCGATTTTATGAAGGCTGTCTATTCTTTTGGTTTTTTCTTCTTGTTTTTAGGAGTGTCGGTTGTTCTGTTGATAATATACACGGTCCTGTTTGGATAGCTGCAGGGTTTATTGCCATCCCCTGATTTTTTGACTGGGGGATGGCAGATACTTCCAATGATAACAAATATTGAGATGCCCGAATATGTTTAAAAGGGTGCAGCGAATTGCCAATTCCATTGGCGCAAAGTTTTTTGTTCTCCTCGTTTTTCTGCTGATAGTTTCCTTCGGAATTATCATATATCTGAATGTCTATTTTCTGAACAATTTCTTCCGTCAGGCCGTAGTTCATGATGCCGTCAAGGTTAGCAACCTGATAAAAAGGGCTACTTACTACAGCATGCTGGAGAATCGCCGTTCCGATCTGACAAATACGATTGCAAATATCGGGAAGGAAAGTGAGTTCAGAGGGATCAGGATCTATAACAAGATAGGGGTGATTGCCTTTTCAGACAGACCGGAGGATGTTGGCAAGGTTGCGGATAAAAGGGCGGAGCAGTGCTATGTTTGTCACGCGGAGGAGCCGGCGAAAGGGGTTGTCCCGACCAAAGACCTGACGCGAACATTCACCTCCAGTGATGGATCACGTGTTCTGGGGCTTATCAGTCCGATCGAGAATTCGCCGGAATGTTTCAATGCCGCCTGCCATGCCCACTCCCCGAAAGATGGCCTGCTGGGGATTCTGGATGTTAAATTGTCGCTGAAGGATGGGGATGGGAGAATTGCGGCAACACGTAACAGGATGCTCATCTATTCGGCTTTGCTGATCTTGATTACCGTTCTGGTAAAGGGGTATTTCGTCCGCAGGATGATCCATAATCCTATCAAAAAACTGAATAATGCAACCGATGAGGTAGCCAATCTTAACCTTGATCATAAGGTCGAGGTGAATTCCCGTGATGAGTTTGGCAATTTGGCTAAATCCTTCAATAAGATGACTTCTGAACTCAAGGATGCGAACCAGGCCGTTAAAAACTGGTACACGCAACTCGAAGACAGAGTAAGGGAGAAGACACTGGAGTTGGAGAGGGCAGAGGCGCAGTTGATCATGGCGGAGAAGATGGCTTCGATGGGGGAGCTGTCGGCGATGGTTGCCCATGAGATAAACAATCCACTTTCAGGGATTTTGTCCTACGCCAAGGTTTCGTCCCGGTATCTTGAGCGGGGCGATAATGATCCTGAGGCGTTGGAGGCGGTAAGAAAGAATCTCGCTTTTATCAGCGAGGAGACGAAGCGGTGCGGCAATATTGTAAAGAGCCTGCTGATATTTTCTCGCCGTGGTTCCGGCGATTTTAAGGAAGAGCATTTAAACGGAATCATCGAGAACAGCATTATGGTAATAGACCATAGCGTCAAGATGAAGGAGCTCCACCTGGTTAAGGATATGGAAGAAGGGGATGATCTGATCAGTTGTGATGCCGGGGGCATTCAGCAGGTTTTTGTGGCGCTGATCGTCAACGCTATCGAGGCGACGCCCTCCGGTGGGACGATCACGATAACAACCGACTGCACGACCCTCAAAGAGAGTGTCGTGGTTACTGTTTCCGATACCGGCAAGGGTATTCCCGACACGATTTTTCCCCATATCTTTGAACCGTTTGTCTCGACTAAAGCGAAGGGCACCGGGCTGGGGCTTGCCATGGTCTATGGCATTGTGCAGCAGCACGGAGGTTCTATTGACGTCAAAACAGTTGCGGATGAGGGGACAGTTTTCACTGTATCTTTGCCCCGCAATCCTCCCTCCCGAAGCTGATCAGGAAAAGGATTATAGTTGCTGGTAGCCGACAATATAATTAAGAGGAACAGGAAAATATCCCTTGTAAAAAATTTATCATTGATTTATTGAAAACTAACTGGCAGTTCGCTTGGGGGCGGTTAGTAATTCTATGTTGGCCCGAATGGTAATTTTAATGAAAAAAATTTACAATAAAAAACCCGCAACCATTGAAAATGGATGTGGGTTTTTTATTGTTTGAGGAAAATAGCATTGAAGTTGAAAAAGGTATTCGGGGTGCTGAATTGTTGCGGAAAGTTTGTCACTGCTAAGTGTTTGCACACGAAGGGTATTTGTTGTTATGGTCACCAGGATTAAGCGAATTGCCAATTCTATCGGTGTAAAGTTCTTTATTCTTCTGGTTTTTCTGCTGATAATTGCGTTCGGGGTTATCATATATGTAAACGTTTATTTACTGACCGACCATTTCCGAATTGATGCCGTCAGCAATGCCGTCAAGGTGAGTAATCTGATAAAAAGGGCTACTTACTACAGCATGCTGGAGAACCGCCGTTCCGACTTGACAAATACGATTGTAAATATCGGGAAGGAACAGGAGTTCCGGGGGATCAGGATCTACAACAAGATCGGTGTGATCACCTTTTCAGACAAGCCGGAGGAGGTTGGCAAGGTTGCGGATAAAAGGGCGGAGCAGTGTTATGTTTGTCACGCAGAGGAGCCGGCGAAAGGGGTTGTCCCGACCAAAGACCTGACGAGGACATTCACATCCAGTGACGGATCACGCGTTATGGGACTTATCAGTCCGATTGAGAATTCGCCGGAATGTTTTAATGCAGCCTGTCATGCCCACGCCCCGCAAGACGGTCTGCTGGGGATTCTGGATGTTAAATTGTCTTTGAAGGATGGGGACGGGAGGATTATTGTAACACGTAACAAGATGATCCTCTATTCGGCTTTGCTTATCTTGATTACCGTTTTAGTGAAGGGATATTTCATCCGCAGGATGATCCATAATCCCATTAAAAAACTGAATGACGCGACCAAAGAGGTAGCCAATCTCAACCTTGAATACAGGGTGGAGATAAATTCCAGCGATGAACTAGGCAACTTGGCAAAATCATTTAATAATATGACTGCTCAGATCCGTGAAGAGTCTCTGGAACTCGAGAAAACGCAGGCGCAGTTGATAATGGCGGAGAAGATGGCTTCGATGGGGGAGCTGTCGGCGATGGTTGCCCATGAGATAAACAATCCCCTTTCAGGGATTTTGTCCTACGCCAAGGTTTCGTCCCGGTATCTTGAGCGGGGCGATAATGACCCTGAGGCGTTGGAGGCGGTAAGAAAGAATCTCGCTTTTATCAGCGAGGAGACGAAGCGGTGCGGCAATATTGTCAAGAGCCTGCTGATATTTTCCCGCCGTGGTTCCGGCGATTTTAAGGAAGAGCATTTAAACGGAATCATCGAGAACAGCATTATGGTAATAGACCATAGCGTCAAGATGAAGGAGCTCCATCTGGTCAAGGAATTGGGGGAAGGGGATGATCTGATCTATTGCGATGCCGGGGGCATTCAGCAGGTTTTTGTGGCTCTGATCGTCAACGCTATCGAGGCGACGCCCCCCGGAGGGACGATCATGATAACAACCGACTGCACGACCCTCAAAGAGAGTGTCGTGGTTACTGTTTCCGATACCGGCAAGGGTATCCCCGATACGATTTTCCCCCATATCTTTGAACCGTTTGTCTCGACTAAAACGAAGGGCACCGGGCTGGGTCTTTCAGTTGTTTATGGTATTGTGCAGCAACATGGCGGTTCTATTGACGTTAAAACAACGGTGGGAGAGGGCGCCGTTTTTACCGTCTTTTTGCCCCGGAATCCGACTGCAGTCGGAAATGACAATACATGATAAATACTTAAGGAGATTGTCTGTGAAACCTGAAGAGATAGGAATATTGATTGTTGACGACGAGGCATCCGTAAGGGACTCCCTTTATCAGTGGTTCAAGGCTGATGGCTACCGGGTGGACACCGCTGATGAAGGGGCAACAGCCTTGAAAAGACTCCAGGAAACCGCTTGGGACATTGTCTTGCTGGATATCAAGATGCCCGGCATGGACGGGATAGAGCTTCAGAAACGCATAAAAGAAATTGATAATAATATCGTAACAATTATCATGACCGCTTACGCCTCCGTTGATACGGCGATCCAGGGTCTGAAAGACGGCGCCTTTGATTACATAACCAAACCGATCGATCCTGATGATCTGAGCCGCCTGATTAGGAACGCTGTCGAAAAAAGAAGACTAATAACGGAGAATATTCAGCTTCGCCAGCACATAGAAGAATTATTGCTGCCGGAGGAAGTCGTGGGAGAGAGCCAGGCAATAAAAAAGGTTATGGATATGGTGGACACAGTCTCCAGAACTGATTCTACCGTTATGGTTCTTGGGGAAAGTGGAACCGGGAAAGAGCTTATCGCCCGGGCAATACACAGCCGCAGTTCCCGCAGATATTTTCCCATTATTGCCATTAACTGCGGCGCTTATACCGAGGGATTGCTGGAAAGCGAGCTGTTTGGCCATGAAAAGGGTTCCTTTACCGGGGCAATGTACAGAAGAAAGGGTAAACTCGAGATGGCCGATAAAGGCACACTGTTTTTAGATGAGGTCGGCAATATCAGCGAAAAGATGCAGATGGATCTTTTGCGTGTGATCGAGACCAAGAAATTCACCAGACTGGGGGGAGACAAGACGATTGACGTCGATTTCCGAATTATTTGTGCGACCAACAAAAATCTGGAGAAGGCCATTAAGGATGGCAGTTTCCGTGAGGATCTCTATTACCGTTTGAATGTATTTTCCATTGTTTTGCCGACGCTGAAGGAACGGAGAGAGGATATCCCGTTAATTGCCAGATATTTTCTGAAGCAGTACGCCCAGTCAATGAACAAGGATGTTGTTGACTTTTCCCCGCAAGCCAGGGAGGCCTTTACCGGATACGATTGGCCGGGAAACATCAGAGAATTGAGAAATGCGGTTGAAAGAGCGGTTGTGGTGGCAAAAGGGAAATATATTAAGGTTGACGACATTTGCTTTCCCGTTCCCGCCACTGGCGCGATAGTTTCAGGAGAGGTGGAATCCCTGGAAGAGATAGAAAGAAAGCACATATTAAAAATTTTAAATCAGACGAAGGGAAATATTGCCCAGGCGGCCGAGATTCTTGGAATCAGTCGGCTTACCCTTTACAATAAAATTGAGAAATACGGTTTTCGGAGAGATGACCTTAATAAACAGTATCTGTGATGCCCTTTATTTATATCGTGCCAATTGAGCTTGAAGACCATTCTTTCCTCGAAACGTTGGAAGTGTTGATTTCTGACATTTTTCATATGAGGACAAAGAGGGGCGAATTCAAAGTCAATCTGCAGGAAGTATTTGATGCAAGAAGATCGCAATACAACTCTTCACTGGTGCTTCAGCAACTGATAGCGAATCCTCCCCGCGATGCGGAAAAGATACTGGGGGTTCTCGACGTGGATCTTTTTATCCCCATTCTCACCTTCGTTTTTGGAGAGGCGCAACTGGGGGGAACAGGCGCAGTGGTGTCGATGCAGCGCCTCCATAACCGTTTCTACGGGATGGCTGAAGACAGGGAACTAACGGCCAGACGTCTGCTGAAAGAGGCAGTTCATGAATTGGGGCATACCTTTGGTCTTATCCACTGCTCGCAGCCTGGATGTGTGATGAATTCCTCCACCTATGCCGAGAATATTGATCAGAAGTCATCAGGATTCTGCCCGTTATGTCAGAAGGGCATAAAAAAAGAAGAACCCCCGCGCGCCGCCCACAGGCTGTTCACTTTTCCCTGGTGGAATAAGAAAGATTGAATTTAGTGATTTTACGGGATTTTGGCAATAAGGATACCGGAAATTCAGAGATTGCTCTTATCTTAACCCTGTGAATGTTCTTATTCCTCTTCCTCCGAGACCTCTTCATAGCCGACGATCATGGATTTGATATGATCAAAAATATGATGTCCCATGGTTGTCATGTAGAGATGGACAAGAAAGTTTAACAGGCAGAGGTAAGCGGCGATAACGTGCAGGGCGTCCAACATACGGATACCGCCGAAATGTTCTATTGTCTCCCTGAAGAAGAAGATGTCGCTGAAGAGAACGCCGCTGATAATCAGGACAAGAACGACAAACGGCAGGACTATCCCGTACGTGAGTTTTTGCAAAGGGTTGAACTTCCCCTCCGGTGTGGAGACGAAGGGATTCTTTTCCCCTTTGAACAAACCGATCACATAATAGCGAGCCTGTCTTATCATAACGGGTATATCGGATGGACGAAAGAGGTAGTGCCGTAGGTAACTGCCGCTGATAATAACATATACGAGCCAGAAGAGGAAAGATGCAGCCAACGCAAATCCGGCGTATTTATGGATTAAAACGGCGTTAGTGTAATTGGGAAACCATATGCCGAGGCTTTTTGCGAGAGTCTCAGTGCCAGGCGCCCGGAGCTGGATTCCGGTAATCGTCAGCAGAATGATAATAGCGGCGTTAATCCAATGCCAGCAGCGGATGGTGAATGTATGCAGATAAACCTTCTTCATCGCTTTACCACCAATATTCTTAAGAGGGCATGAACCATGCACCCGAGCAAAGCCAGAATCAGCAGACAGATGCCGGCCAGGTCTATGAGCTTGAACCCGAGCCCTTTGATGTAAGACGTCCAATCTGCCGGTGCCTTGTGGATGAGTATGGATATATCATCCTTGGTAATTTTTTGTTCACCAAGCAGATAAATATCCATGGCCATCGCCAATGGATAGGTTGACAAAAGCGTGCCCTTTACCGGTGCGTAAAAATGCGCTTCCTTGCCGGGGAGGTTTAGATAGACCGAATTGTAAAAGGATGCTTGAGCTGAATGGCAAACGACGCAGTCCTTCTCTCTGAGTCGGGTAACCGAATAGTCATGATGGACCTTTGTAACAACAATCTCTGCGTCAATCGATACGCCGTTATTCATTTTTTGGTTCAAGTCTTTCAGCAAACTGCCTATATCTTTGCCCTTTAGGATGTCTTCGGTATATTTATTGATCACCGAACTCACCTTTATGTCATGGCCAAACGCCCCCTCAAAATCTGCATAGGTCAATGCCGTTTTTTTATCCCCATTCTTCTTTTGGAAAAAAAAGACCATACTTTTTTCCGAGCCGGGGCTGTGACAAGATGTGCATTCAAGGTATTTAAAGTGGAGAGCGGTATTAGGCAGCCATTTATGTTTGGAAATATAATCTTTATGGCAACGTGAGCAGACCGCTACCCTCTCCCTTGCATTATACTCCTTATACGATTTTATCAGGTGAGGGTTGTGGCAGTCAGTGCAGAGGGCGGAATCTTGTTTGCCGTGGAGAGAATTCTTGTAGGTATGATAGACATTCTCGTGGCAAAGGATGCACACCCCGTCGGATATTTTTTGCTGGGAGGTATGACAATCTGTGCAGGTAACGCCTTGTTTTCCGTGGACAGTTTTTTCGAAATCGTGCAACGACGGAAACTCAGGAATAAAAACCCCCGGCTCCATCTGAATACTGTAGCCTGCTTCACCGTTAATCTTTGCCGTGGCGTTTGCAAACCTTGTTCTTTTTTCGTGACATTCACTGCAGTCCGCAGGTTTGGGCGTGATGCCATGGATATTTCCGTAAGACCAGTATTGGCGGTCGATACTCGAGCCTTTGAATTTGTGTTCGAGCAGATACTCCAGGGTATGCCATTCGGTCTCGTCAATGAAACCATTTCCGTCGTTGTCAACATCCTTTTTGTCCAGAAAGGCGCCGGCCGGCAGATTAATCGTTGCGGTTACCCCGCTTTTTTCAGGTATGCCATGACAGGCAGTACAATTTAACGTTGCCAGATGCTTGGCCCGGGAGGGGAGTGTTGCATGGGAGGCCTGGGAATGGCAGGATGTGCAATCATTTGCTTTTATTGCTTTGTGTACATTGTGGCAGCTAATACAATCAAGGCCTCTGTCGGTATGAACACTTTTTTTGAAACTATCTGAAGCTTTGCCGTGGCACTTGCTGCAAACCGGCGGCGCTGGTTTTTCCTTATGGGGAAACGCTGCAATCTCGGTGTGACAATCGTTGCAGGAGACACCCTTGTGAGAGGCGGTTTTTTTAAATTCTCCATGACAATCGGTGCAATTTTCGTTTGTGGGGAACGCCCATAAGGGCGAGGCGAGGAAAAGAACTAACAAAAGAAAAAAACGCATATGCCCCCCGATAAAAACTCCAAAGGCCAACAACGGAGCACATCATAGGGGTATTTTTTTTTTTGTCAAGGATATTTTTTTAAAAAATAAATATTTTTTTAAAATAGATAGTTACATTTTTCGATAGTGGAACAGGGGCAATGTATGAAGTAAAGGTCCACGGCTTCGTGAAATTCCGGATGCTGGGCTGTGCCTTTATCATTAGGGCGTGATCCAAAGTGCTTCCCAACCCCTGGTTTTCATTTTTTTAGGGCCGAAATAAGCTTAGCCGCAACTTTATCCAGATTTTCCCTTTCCTCGAGATCGAGCACCGAGGATGACTCCAATTGCCGCAAGGTGAGGGAGGAAAGCACCGGTATCGTTGCGGTAAGCGGCGGGAGTCCCGGAATATCTGGAAGTCGGAAATCTGAAGGCGCCCGATTTATGATAAGCGCCTGACGTTCCAGCCCCATTTGTCTTGCCAGAACGCTGATCCGGGCCGCTGTCTGCAGACCCCTCATGCTCGGTTCGCTCACCACAATCAGACCATCGACGTATTCTATGGTTCCACGTCCCAAATGTTCAACGCCCGCCTCCAGATCCACGATTATCCACTGTCTGTTTTCAACTATCAGATGGGCGAGCAGGGCCTTCACTAAGGCATTGGGGGAACAGGCACAGCCGCTTCCGGCGTCGGCAATGGTACCCATGACCATAAACTTCAAGTTCCCAACCTGTTTGGAAATTTTGTCCGGAAGATCGTCAACCTTGGGATTGATCTGGAAGAAGCCCTCGCCGACCCGCTCTTTTATAAGCTCCTTGTTCTGAATCAGCGGTATTGGTATGTCGTTTTCCTTCAGTCCCAGCGCCTGTCCCAGGGACAGGGCCGTGTCGGCATCGAGGAGCATAACCTCTTCCCCCTGGCGGGCCAGATAGTCCCCCAGCCAAACCGTTAAGGATGTTTTTCCCACCCCGCCTTTTCCCGCTATCGCAAGCTTCATGTCAGCCCCCTAACTTTTATTTATGCTGTTTCTTTCGGCTAACTTCCGCCGCTCTCGGGACATCTCCCAGACTAAACACTGCGTTCTGAATTGGCAGTACAGTTTTGGATCGAGACAGTTGCAGCAGTAAAGTGAATCGGTACATTCGCAACATTCCTGGCAGAATCCCGTCTGGTGTTTTTGGCAGATCGCGATTGCCTCCCGATCTGGATGTTTTTTGCACTTCATCTTAATGTCCTTTTCCCAATAATGCTATCTTTAAATCTTTTTGTGGTAACGCTTAACCTTTAAGCAATCATTTAGAGTTAGAGCAAATAATTGCGTAAACCTTTGCACAGCTAACACGATTTACTTCGCCAGTAAACAAAAAAATCTTTCTCCTGCGCAAACCGATTCCGTTGTGCGTCAGCGAAAAATATTTTTAACTTGACACAATTGCAAAACCATTTGTCATTCCCGAATGTCTCTATCGGGAATATGGTTTTTCAAGCCGTTAGAACCAGATTCCCGCTCAGAATCGTTGCGGGAATGACAAGAATGGGGAGTTTTGCAATTACCTCTTGACACGAATTTACCGCTTTGGTAGTCTGAAGATGGTTTTGTCCTGTCAGATAAAAGGCGAAAATAGCGGAATTGTTATTCTCGGCATACAAGTAAAATTAGGAACTTGTGCGTGGAGGACAAATTTACCGCTTTGGTATTCTCTCGCAAATGTAATTATCCCTTACTTTTGGGATATGTTTGCAGACCTTACTTTCCAAAAGAAAATCACGTCGTAAAAAAGCTTTATAGCTGCACTTAACGGTGGAGGTGTTATCATGGCTGGGCGTTATTTCCGTTGGTTTACTGCAGGGTTGATCTTTGCGTTTCTGGTGGGTGGCGTTTCCCCGGCTTTTGCCGTCAAGGTGGGGATAGTTCTGCCTCTTACCGGGGCAGAGTCTAAATTTGGTGAGATTGAGAAAAGATCTTTTGAAATGGCGCTGGAGGAGATAAACAAAGCCGGCGGCATCAAGGGGGAAAAGCTGGAGTTTGTCATTGCTGACGATACCGGAAACCCTGACGTAGGCCGCACTGTTGTGGAAAGATTGATTGCCAGAGACAAGGTGGTTATGGTTGGCGGCGGCTACAGCAGTTCTGTCACCTATGCAATCGCCAAGGCCTGCCAGCAAAAAAGGATGCCCTTCCTGGTCAACACCGGCGCCGCTGATAACATTACGGCCTCCAATTGGGACTATATCTACCGCCTCAATCCTCCGGTAAGTGAATACACCGGGGCGCTCGAATCGCTTTTGACGGAGGTGATAAAACCCCGGACGGTTGCCATTCTTCATGAGAACACCCTTTTCGGAAACTCGGGCGCCGCTTCTTTTGAGGCTGCCTGTAAGAGATTGGGTTTTAAGGTTGTCCTCAAAGAGGGTTACGATGCCCTGGGGATCGATTTTAAGCCGCTTTTGTCGAAGGTGAAGCAGCTTAATCCGGATGTCGTTTATATGATCTCCTACATCATGGATGCCTCTTTGCTCATGAACCAGTCCAAGGAATTGAAAATCACGCCGAAGATGTTCATCGGGGGGGCTGCCGGTTTTACGATGCAGGAATTCAAGAACAACACCGGGAATGTCGTCTGTATGCTTATCTCCGCCGCTCCTTGGCATCAGTCGCTGAAATATCCCGGCGCTATGGACTATTTTAACAAGTTCAAGGGAAAATACAAAACCGATACGGAATACCACGGTGCGGAGGCTTATGCCGCGACATACGTCATCGCCGATGTATTGAAGCGCGCCAAATCATACCGCAATGAAGATATTAAAAAAGCCTTGTCCGCGACGGACATGATGACCGCATTTGGCCCTGTAAAGTTCATATCTTATGGCAAAATGAAAAATCAGAACAAGGTGCCGACCTATGTTGTGCAGTGGATAAATGGCAAACTTGAACTTGTTTGGCCTGCCAATATTGCGACCAAAAAGTTAGTTTATCCTGTGGATTGGCTTAATACCTGGAGATATTAGTCGTTATAAATGTTTTGCGTATATTGATGGTGTTTATGTAAATAAAATTAACACTGTCCGAGTTCGTCAGAATATATTTCGCTGTCGATTTATCGGATAAAGATTAAGACTAAGGGGTAAAGAAAACAGATAAAGGCGGCCGCGAGCAGGTAACGGCAGAGGCTGTCTATTCCTCCATTAAGGAGATATCCCTTGTCCCAGTCCGTTGTTTTTATGAAAAGACGGAAACGGGCAAGCGCTATCCGAAAGGAAAAATCCCCGCAGGACGTCTTCGCCTGCTCACTTATGGTCCCTTTGAAAATCGTTGCGACATTCTGCATATCTTTATCCTTTGATTAATTCCCCTGCAAACGACAATATTTTTATAAATATATCATTATGAGGCAATTGCAAAACCATTTGTCATTCCCGAATGTCTCTATCGGGAATATGGTTTTTCAAGCAGTTAGAACCAGATTCCCGCTCAGAATCGTTGCGGGAATGACAAGAATGGGGAGTTTTGCAATTACCTCTCATGTATGGTATTTACGGATAGAAGCTGTCACAATGCCGCCTATCTTCAGTTCCTGGCTCGGTCTAATCGGGGGATATCCGGCATTGGCTGATTCCAGTACAACCTCCTTGTCATGCTTCCGGAAGTACTTCATGGTCCACGCTCCGTCAACCTCGGCTATTACAATATCACCGTTTTTCGGTTCCCGGCCCTTTTCGACAATTACGAGATCCCCCTCAATAATTCCCGCCCCATTCATCGAATCGCCGCTCACCTGAAGCAGGAAGGAGGCATCCGGCCGTGCGACAAGGTATTCGTCCATAGACACGATGTCGCAGAGCGCCTCTTCTTCCGGGGAAGGGAACCCCGCCTTGATTGAACCTAATACCGGGATGGCGAAGGGTGAGGAAACCAGACTGAGATGATTTTTACCATCTTTGACAAGCAGGCCGGAGGCGAGCAGTTTTTCAATCCAGAAATGGACGACGCTCTTCGATCTGACTTCGAGCAGGGCGATCATTTCCGTATATGACGGCATGCGTCTGTTTTCCCGAAAGAAGGCGGCGATGATTTTCTGAACCGATTCGATTGTTCGTTTTTCTTTCATGGTTTCTTTCTATAGAACTTTCGTTCTATTGTCAAGGAAATTCTTTTGACATATTATCCCAGCCGTGCATTTTCTTATTGACAGATATTTTGCTGGAATAAACGAGGTCAAGTCAACAAAGGAGGCCGCATGTCAAAGCGGATAATATGGCGAGTAACTGTGCTGCTTTTGCTCCTTCTTCCTGTCCTGTCGGCAGCTGCGGGGGGGCAGAAAGGCGAACGGAGGAATCCGGACGGGGCCGGCTTTTACTCTTATCGGGTTGTCCGTTCTTACCCCCATGACCGAGGCGCCTTTACCCAGGGTCTGGTTTATGACGCCGGTTTTTTTTATGAAGGGACGGGGCTTAACGGCCGCTCCACACTGCGCAAGGTGGAACCGACTTCTGGAGGCGTCGTCAAGAAGATATCCCTGGCGCCGTCCTTTTTCGGGGAGGGTATCGCCGTTTCCGGGGAGCGCATTATCCAGCTTACCTGGCTTTCCCAAACAGGGTTTGTCTATAAGAAGGATACCTTTGAGCTGCTCGGTAAATTCTCATACAACTACGAGGGCTGGGGGGCGACCTGTAATAATAAAGAGCTTATTATCAGCGATGGAACGGATCTGCTGCATTTTTGGAATGCCGATACTCTCCTGGAAACGAAGACAGTCCGCGTCCATGACGGCCGTTATCCGGTAAATGGTCTTAATGAATTGGAATATGTGCGAGGAGATATTTACGCCAATCTCTGGCCGACGAGTTATATCGCCGTCATTAACCCCCGAACTGGAAGCGTCAAGGGCTGGCTGGATATGAGCGGATTACTGTCCGCAACCGATGCGCAGGGGGCCGATGTTTTAAACGGCATAGCCTACGATGCCAAGAGGGACCATCTGTTCGTTACCGGGAAATTATGGCCGAAAATATTTGAGATAGAGTTGATCGGTAAAAAGCCGCGCTGACGACTGTCCGGGGGCTCCTCTAACAGGGGCAATAGTGGTGCAGGCGGGACATGTAGTGGTGGAGGCGTAAGATAGAGGGTGAAGATAACGGACAAAAAATCGGCGTCATGCTTTAATGTATGACGCCGATTCTGCTTTTACGATTCCTGTTCAGCAGGCGGGAAGAACAAACTATTTCACTGTATAGCCGCGGCCATCAAGACAGGCAGACATAGCCCTCAGATAATCCGCCCGATTGTCGCTTCTTTGCGAGGTTGTGCTGCCGGTTTGCGGTTGCGTGGGATCATAGCCGGTCTGACTTACCGCCCAGCTATGACATTGATAACGATCATCCGCCTGCTGCTTTTCGTCCTGGCCGTTGCGGGGATAGATGAAAAGCTGTTCTGCCGGCGGCGGGGTTTGACTCACCGCGTTTTCCGTTGGCGGATCGACTACCCTGTAGCCGTCTGCATAGTGAGTGTAATAGACCTCGTTTGCATAGTAGTAAGGTACGCCTCCCACCCAGATTGTCGCATAATAGGGAGGCAGGAAACTGACAAAGAGGCCTATCGGAGGAGCTATTACAGTAAAACGTCCTCCATTCGGCCGGTACCAGGCGCCATCGTAAAAGTAATAGCGGGCGCCCCTGTAAGTAACGGCGTGGCGGTTGCGGGGGATTTCCCGCACTATCTGGCCGCGCGCCGGATAGGAGCGCTCAAGATGGTACCGTGAATCGCGGAATTCACGACGTGGGTTCCGCTCACGACGATCAGCCGCATCGGCGGCAGTCAGGATAAACAGTGTTAATAACGAAAAAATTACGATGATTAAACATATTGAAAATATTCCGATTTTGTTTCTGCGATCCATACAAGGTTCCTCCCTGAAATAGTGTTGTTCGGCGTTTTAAAGTTTTAAGTATCGGAGATGCACCCTTAAAGAATTGTGCCGGGAACTGTCAGGGGTGATTCATTTCACATTATATCCGCGGCCTTCGAGACAGGCGGACATTGCCCTCCGAAAGTTCATTTCCTTTTCGGCAAATTGGGCGGTGCGGGTTTGGTCTTGGGCGGCGTAAGCGGACTGCTGCTGCTTTGCAGCTTCCAGCCTTGCCGAATCAGAGGCGGCGCCGACTATTGCGCCCCCGGTTGCGCCGATGATAGCTCCACCCGGGGCATTTCTTCTGCCCCCGAGGATTGCCCCCAAAACTGCGCCGGCGATCGCCAAAGTCGCAGTATCGTAGCCCGGAGGGGGCATCGGCACCAGCCGGACGCGATCATCTGTCGGAACCTGGGAGGTTGCCGGGTCGAAGCCGGTTTCCTTTACCGCCCAGTTGTAACATTCATAGTGATCGCGCCCCTGCTGCTCTTTCGTTTGTCCCTCTTTCGGGTAAAAATAGACCTGTGCGGCAACACTGCCCTGTCTGTTTGGGCTGGATGTAGGGATGGGCTGCAAATCTCCACGATACTCACTTCTGTAACATCCTGACAAAATGAGTATAACCACAATAAATGCAAAAGAAAATTTGTTACTTGCGATTTTTACCCGAAATTCTGAAACAGTCATCATCACCACCTCGTTAAATATCTTTCAGTTGTAACTATACATAAAAAAGAGAATAAGTTGCAAGAGGCATTTTTCAGGAGGCCCTTTTATACGCTCTGAATTATAAAAAGGACAGCGTGCCAGGAAGACGGCGGCTCTGTATAATTGCCAGCAGAAGAATTTGTCAAAAACCACAGGCGCCTGTTTTTACAAGGATAAAGCATGCCGGTCATTATCAAAAGAGCTCTTTATGGTTTTATCGGCAGCGGAAGAAGTTTTTATACTTGCAAAAAAAGATGATGAGGTAGTAGATACAGTCAAAATTCAACCTCCAGCAGGGAAGAAAATAGATCAGGACGAATCCATGAGACGTATCGAATCACTTTTAGAAAAAAAAGAGGAAACCGTTCTCAACGTCTTTCAACTGAAGACAATGCTCCAGGAAAACGATACGCTGGCGATTCTGATATACGGCAGTCCCGATCCTGATGCAGTTGCCTCGGCGATGGCGCTAAGGGAATTGCTCAATCAGACTAAGCCGCTTGCCAAGTGTGTCTTTGTTGCCACCGAGCAGGTCATACGCCAGCAAAACGCCGAATTTATCAAGGAGATGAAGGTTGAAATACAGATGCTTGACAAGACTGATTTGAAGGAATATCGCCTTGTTGCGGTTGTGGATGCCCAGCCGACCTTCTTTAGGGAAGCGCTCGCCGATATAAAACCCCAGATCGTTCTTGATCATCATCCCTGCCGGACAGTCTGGCATGCCTCGCTGGCCGATGTGCGTGCTGATTACGGGGCCCTGTCCACGATCATGACGGAATACCTTCTGGTTGCGCGCACCAGAATTCCCAAGCGTCTTTATACGGCGCTTCTGTATGGAATCAGGAGCGATACCAATAATTTCGAACGCGACGCAAGGCTGGAGGATGTAAGCGCCTATTATTTCAACTTTATGCATGCCAATCGGCAGCTCATACGGCGCATCGAGTTAAACCAGATACCGGATCGATTTCTCAGGTACTTCGATTATGCCCACAAGCACAAGCGTCGCTATCGTGATCGAGTGGTCTGTTTTCTCGGGGCGGTGGAGAGCGCCGATGTCTGCGTGCAGGTGGCCGATTTCTATATCCGGATAATCAATGTATTCCACGTAATAATTGCCGGCATGGTGAAGGATCGTCTTATCATTATTTTCCGAGGGGATGGCTATCGTCATGACTGCGGCGCTATTGCGATAAGAGCTTTCGGGAGCATCGGTTCCGCCGGCGGGCATCGCAGCGCCGCCCGGGTCGAGATCCCTCTGGATGCCATGAAAAACATCATAGGGGATGATCTCTCCCAGGATGCGGTTAATCATTTTCTTGTTCAGCAGCTCCGGCGGAAAAAAGGGACAAGTTAAAAAAACAAGCGATAGTCTTCTTTTTATTCCTTTTCTTTGGAGGAAGTTGCCTCGGCTGTTTTGGGCAGTGCCGCGGTCTCGGCAGGGGCGGTTTTTGCTTCGCTGCTTTTTTCCGTTACGGGCGCTTTCTTTCCGCCGTAATCGGTTGCGTACCAGCCGCCTCCCTTCAGGTGAAATGTTGAAAGCGACATTAATTTATGCACATGTCCGCCACAGGACTGGCATGTTTGTATCGGCTGAGCCGTTATTCCCTGGAAAACCTCAAATTCTTTACCACACTTTCGGCACTTGTACTCGTAAATCGGCATATAGACAAACCTCCCAAATATATATGTTCTATTGAAAAGGCTGCATCCGGTACCGGTCGCTGAAACAATCCAGAACCAGATTCATCTCGGCGTCAGCCAATGGTTTAAGCAGGTTTCTGGTGATCCGGTGGACCTTCTCCTCTTCGGATGTCTTTTCATCTCCCGTGGCGTAAAAATCACCCGCGCCCCTTTCGAAACGGATAACATGCACCAGTTCGTGCGTCGCAACGTACAACAGCAGCGGTGAAAGGCGGACGAAACTGTCTGCCCTTTTAACCGCGTCAAGGATAACGTCGTCCTGAAGGCAGATGCGGTAGAAAACTATAGCTTCATCACCATTCCTGTCATGTTCCCGTTCCTTGTTTAACTCATACTTGAAAAGATGAGCGAAGGTGCCGTCGCAAATCTCGTGTTTTTCGAGAAAGGCGCGTGTCTTGACGTCATACCGGTGTAATTCTTGCTCCCCGGCATTGATGCCAAAAAAACGCCGCGTCATTATCTCAGCCTCCGCAAAGGACTGCCGGGCCAAGGCTATCTGTTCCTGGCTGAAATATCTCTCCATCTGCTCACCCAACGAGGGCTTTGAATTACCCCTGAAATCCGGAAACCAGTCTTTTCAAGATCTTCTGGATCCCGGGTCAAGCCCGGAATGACAGAAAAGGGCGTTTTTCAAAGCTTTCCCAACATCTCTGTCAACCGGCGGTATTATATGCACTGAACATAAACTGTCAACCGCGGATATCGACCGTTTGGAAAAAGGGGAAAACATTGGATAGCTATTTGCGGGGTGTGGTTTTTATCTCCCACCGGGCCTCGCAGAATTCGGCAAGCTGTTCCTCGCCTGCCGGGATGATATGACGAACGCTTCTGCCGAAAAACTTTTCCGAACTCCTGTATTTAAAAATGCCCCCGGTTGTGGTTGTCAGGTTTACCTGGCTCATCGGCAGAGACGTCGCATAGACGACAAAACGAACCGTGCCGAAGGGGGGCTGTGCGGTCAAATTGTAGCGATCGCCCTCGTCAGGGATCAGGTAGCGCTTGCCTTTTTCGAAGGAGGACAACTGGCGGTAATTATTGGGGAGTATCTGGTGGACATTGCCTTTGGGGTCGATCTTGATGACCTTCCCCTGAAAGTCCCGATTCCCTTGCAGGTAAAGGACGATTTTTTCGCCATTTTTGTATTCTCTCTGATCAGTCCAGATGCGGATATCGAGAAACTCCGCCCGGTCGAGTGTCGCTGCTTCAGGGCGTTTTCCTGTCCTGGGGTTCTTGAGGATAAAGGTCCCCTCCGCCTCAATCCAGAGAAATGGTTTTTTGCTGCTGTCTGGGGTTGACAGCTCTTCTTGTTTCAATATCTTGACAAGACTGGCGGGTGTTTTGGCGAATTCGAAGTCGAGGTCTGCCCCCTTTTTACCGGCAAGACGATTCTGTATCTTTTCTATGGCGATCTGTTTGCCCCGTTTAGCCAGTCGGGCGGAGGCCTCTTTGCGAGCTGCTTTGCCATTAATGATTCCTGCCTTGATCCCCACGATAAACGAGCGAACCTCAGCATCCGGAAGGGACATGGGGGTCTCTGCCAACGCTGATGACCCAGACAAGAGCCAGGATGAAAGAACGATAAATATAACAAGCAAAAAACGGAATTTGGGGTGGAGCAGGAAAGAAAGTATCATGAAGCCTCCTTTATAAAGGTCCTTTTTTGTCTTTATGTACCTCCTTGGCGTATTCGATAATTCGGTCAATCAAGCCTGCCGGGGTAATCCCGACTGCCGCCGCCTGGTGGAAAAGGACGGTGGAGGGCGTCATCCCGGGAAGGGTATTTGGTTCGAGGACTGCTACCCGTCCGTCTTTTCGGACAAACATGTCGATTCGAGCGTATCCCTTTAAATCCAATGCCCGAAAGGCGGCAACTGCCGTCTCCCTGATTTTTTCAATCTGCTCATCCGGGAGCCGGGGCGGGGTTTTGTTTTCGCCCTGTCCGTAGAGAAACTTGTCCTCAAGGGAGAGTATCCCCTCAGTGGCGATGGTCTCGGAGGGCATGAGGGCCTCCGGATTTTCCACGCCGAGAATTCCGCAGGTAACCTCCGTCCCGGAGATGAATTCCTCGACAAGAACAACGCTGTCCCACAGAAAGGCGGTTTCTACCGCTTCGGCAATCCCCTCTGCGGCAACGACCTTGATTACCGCCGTGCTGCACCCTTCCCGGCAGGGTTTGACAACGCAGGGAAAGCCGATATCTCGTCCTATATCTCCTGTAATATCGGGGCTATTGTCTCTCCATTGTTTTTCCCGAATGGGTATCGTCCGCGGGACGTCGATCCCGCTTGCGGCGAGAATCTGCCGGGATACGTACTTGTCCATCCCGATTGCGGAAGAAAGAACCCCGGATCCGGTATAGGGGATTTTGAGGAGTTCGAGGAGCCCTTGCATGCACCCGTCCTCCCCGTATTTCCCGTGCAGTCCGTTGCAGACCACATCCACTCGCTCTTTCAGTGATTCATAGGGTATGGGTGTGGCTTCTGTCTTTAAATCATCCTCGATATCGCGCGTGCTGTTGCGCATCAGGAGTTTTACGGGAAGCTCCCAGAGAAGAGCGCAACTGTCCATAAATATGGCGATGGGCCTATATTTGCGGCGGTCAATCTTGCTGAAGATGTTCCGTCCGCTTTCCAGCGAAACCTCCTTTTCCGAGGAGAGTCCGCCCATGACGATCCCAACCCGGCATTTCGAAGTTGGCGACAGATCCTTGCTTTCGGTCATTATCAGAAGCTCACCGTCATGCCAACGTAAGGACCGGAAAACGTGGAATCAAGAAAAACGTCGTTGTGATCGATTTTTATGTGCAATATTTTATAGCCGGCATTGATTGCGACGAACGGGAACGGGGTAAGGGATAAATCAGCCAGTCCCTCTAACAGATAATTTCCCGAATAGAAGGCGCCGGTTAACTGGGCCCGCGCCTCCAGAAGCCCGGCGAGAATCCCGGCATGGGCGCCGGCGCCGATCATCGGGATGGGGACATTAATCGTGTATTCAGCTTTTGAAGCTGTGGCGGTATCGCGGATACTCGCCAGCCCGTCGATGTATTTTATCTGACCGACAGCGGAAAGAGAAAAGCCGGCGAGAACATTTTCAACATCCAGAAACCTATAACGGTATTGGAAATCGAGCATTTTCAGCTCAAGGTCGGTATCTACCGTTGCGCCAAAGGTTTTGCCATTGAAGTTTATCGGCGTCGTCAGTGTCTTTGAGCCTGAATAATCAATTGGTGTGTATGCCAAGCTGATTGTGTGTTTACCGATTCCCCCGAAGACCTCAACACTGGGGAAGGATTCGTTGTCCACCCCGAGATCATCCTTCAAATCCAACCTGGTTCCAACAACTCCGGTGTTGTCGGCCTTAACTTCCCCATCGAGGGAAGGGAACCAGTACAGGGCTCTGGCGCCTATTTCAAAAGCGCCGACCGGTATAGCCGCGACAAAAATCAGGATGAGAGCAAACAGGCCTGTGTAAAAAGATTTTTTCATGAAGTACCTCCTTGTCGTTCTTATGTTCGGGTCTTTAGAATACGTCTGCAACCACACCGCTTGCCATCTCTCATATCACCAACTCAATTTCTTTTCCAGATTATTTTGCAGGGTTAAAAACCTTTAGAGTACCGAATCGCTGCTACCCTGACCCCGTTATAGATGCTATTCTTCTATTTCATCTATTCGCAACAATTTATACCCCTCGAAAACTGTTCGGATATCAAGTTTTTTCACATAGCGTTAAGGGTAAGCGGCGGCAGGCTTTTTTGCCGTACGCTTGGCCCGTTTGTTGGCTGCCATTATCTTCGTTTCTGATTTCAGATTGTACTTGGCTGATAGTTGAGGCCTCGGAGCAGGAATACCGTATAGCATGCCTTCAGCACTGATATCCTCATCAATGTCTGGCCAATGCACGCCCTGGCCGTCTCCAATAATTTCCCAGTTTTTCCGCTGTTTGGACGTTGCCTCCAACAATCGCCATGACCAGGCAAGAGGAACGCTGATTGTCCGCCCATCCATGAGTTGAGCCATAATGGTGTCTTCGGTGACGCTAATATCCTTAATTCTCGCTTCTTGTATTTTCACCGCAGTGTTCATGCCATGCCTCCATGATGCTGTCTCTGTTCTTTAAGATTATCTCCCGTATGATATTGAGCTCTTTCGACGCAAAACCCTGATTCTTTGCCAAAGACAATGGTTGGATCCAGAATTTGCATACCATCCTTTCTCTCTGAACATGGACATGCATTCGCTCGTTGCAGTCGAAACTGTAAAAGAAAAACCGGTATGGTCCTGAAATATTGCTGACTGTCGGCATATCAAGCGTCCTATTAAATTACAGAAAGGATATGTGGTCGCTGTCCATGTTTGTTCTGTGGGGCTAACGGTTGCCATGAGCGGCCGCTACAGCGGTCCTGGCATTGTTATGAAGCCCCATGCGATGATGAAACCAATTTAAGGCCTGCTATCCCCGATATAATAAGACACAAGCAAATAATTCTACCTATTTCTCTCGATTCACCAAAAAGAAGCATACCTAATATCGCAACTCCAACCGCTCCGATTCCTGTCCATACAGCGTAGGCTGTACCTACTGGAATCTCTCTCATGGCGATTGACAACAGAAAAAGGCTAATCACCATGGATGCAACAGTCAGCAGGGACGGAAAGATTTTAGAGAGTCCTTCCGAATACTTGAGTCCTATTGCCCAACCACATTCAAACAATCCTGCAACTACTAGATATACCCATGCCATATGTAATTCCCCTTATTATATTTTGCTCATAATGAAACGCTCAGCCGGAGCAGCCCAGCGGGCTGCGATCGGCTGGATTGGCTTTGTTACGCAATTATTTCATTCAACCCTTCTATTGCCTGATTCATCTCTTCCAGAGATGTTTCACCAATGACTTTACCGATCCTCTCCACAGACAATGTTCGGATTTGACTGATTTTGAGCCATGATTTTTTGGGTAAATTGGGAGACTTCAGTTCAAGGGTTAACGGGAATCCAGCTTTTTGCGGCTGGCTTGTAATGGCCACAGCGATGACTGTACCTGAGCGTTCATTAAAAATGTCGTGGCTCAAAATGAGCACGGGGCGTAAGCCAGCCTGCTCATTCCCCCGCACGGGATTCAAATCCGCCCACCGAATTTCACCTCTCAATATTCTGGCCATTGGCTCATATCCTCAGCTAATCCTTCTTCCGCCATAGCTTTTTCAAATTTCGGATCGAGTTTTGCGCATTCCATAGATAGCCGGCTGCGCTTCATTCGGGCGAGTTTTTCGCGCACAGCATCACGGATTGCCTGGCTGCGATTTTGAAAATAATTTTCCTCGACCAGTCTATCCAATTCACTGATAAATTCGGCGTCCAATGTGATTGCTATTTTTGCTTTTCCCATAATCAACCTCCTTCTTTGGTATTCCATTATATCATACCAGCAAAAAAGGATTCAAATTTAATTTTGTGTTCTCTTGGCGTAACGGCGGAAATCAGGCGCGGGGCCAATGAGCGGGCCCGCAAGGCCACCGCGCCTCTTCCCGTCGCCTGAATTGACTGGTTAGCAGGAGGTTATCTTTATAGACATAATCTGCACCCTCCAACCTCTCGAGGTTCAGTGAGCAATTTTATGCCAGCAAGAATCTCCAGTATTCTTTTTTCTGACACCTGTCCTATTTTCTCCATTAAAGCAGATTTGTTGACTGTAAAAATTTGAGAAATGTTGACAACGCTTTGTTTCGAGAGATTTGCTTCACCTTTGTTCAACATGACATTGCCAGGAGCCTTTGCCCGGTTAAGGTTCGAAGTTAGAGAACAAACTACAGCAGTGTTTATTCTGCTATCATTGAATAAATTGTTTTGAATTACGATATGAGGATGGCGATATCCTGGCTCTGAACCTTTGGGCTCAGTAAGATCAACCCAATATATTTCACCTTGTTTAATTACCATGACTCTTGCTCAATAATTTTTTTGTGCTTTATACGCATGGATTCTGAAATTTCCCTTTCTTTTTCAGGAGGGAAGTCATCATACGCCTCGTTCAACTGAGCAAGCAAAGATTGATTCTCTTGTTTTTTCAGATAGTCCTGCACAGCCAAGGTAAAAACCTTGCTTCGGGAAACATGCAAGTCGTTGGATAATCTATTGACTTTTATGAGCAATTCTTCATCTAGTGATATTGCCGTTTTGACTCCAGGCATAAAACACCTCCAACCTAATGGATTTTCCTATGAACTTTATTATGCACATTATTTATACCCATGTCAATACCATTTATGGCTATAATTGGTATGTTTTATTTTGTTATCTGCTAACGGCGGAGCTATGCGGATTCCGCTTGAGCGATTTGTTGGACGAAGCCGCTACGCGGCGGAAAAACATTTAAAATCAGTGTATAACTCCCCGCGGCGTTCAATTCCGAGCGCCATAAACTACGGGAGGAATACCATGAACCAAACAGAAACGAATCGAT